>CABURG010000120.1 GCA_902493835.1 uncultured Collinsella sp.
AGCCAAAAATGAGGCCGGCAGCGCCCGCATAGCAGCCCTGCACCCAGTTCATGTGCATAAAGCCGAAGACCGCCGCCTGCAGTACGATTGCCGCGGCGACGCCCCAGGCACTCGGGGCCGCCCAGGGCACTATGGCGCCGTCTTGCGCGTTCACGCGGCGCCGACGTTTCCAGAGCGGATGGCACTGTGGATTAAACGCACGCAGTGAGAACTCAAAGATGATGCCGCGCACCAGGAGCTCTTCGCAAAATGGCGCGCCAATCACCGTGGTCAGAACGGCCAGATAGCTCGTTTCGCCCATGCCTGTTTCCTCGACGAGCTCGCTATAGTCTGCCGCGACCTCGGGCAGCAGCGACAGCACGCCGTCGCATAGGTAGCTAATGACCACCTGCATGGACAGGCCGATCACGACAACGCAGACGATGCGCTTCCATGCCGCGCCTGCTCCCCCACCGAGCGGGCGCTCGCCTTGCCGGCGCGCCATAAACGAGCGCGGCCACAGATAACGCCACCACAGCAGCGCCATCAAAAACGACGCCGTCTGAGCGGCAGCCTGGAACCATTGGATATCGAGATTGTCGATCGGATAGCCCGTCAACGCCGACACGGCACCGAGAACAGAAAGCAGAACCACGCTCAGGGCTATATCGGCAGCGACAACGCCAAAACAGGCAAGCGCCCACGCTATCGCATTGAGCATGCCAACCTCCTCCCAACGACTAGTCATTGGGGACGTTCTTCAACGACTAGCTGTTGGGGACAGTCTTTGCCAAAGGCCCCGCTGGGCGAAATGTCGAACGGAAAGGTGCCGCAGCGATTGAAGGCGGCGATGAACATGCGGATGGCGTTGGACGGCGTGGTGCCTACGAGTTGGGTTGCCGCCGCGAAGGCCGCCTTTTCCTCGGGCAAGACCTTCGCGACAACCGGGGTCATGTGTTCTGCCATGGCGCTTCCTTTTTGAAACGACGGTGGTGCGGATAGATGCGGGCCACGCGGCTGGGCGACGGGCTGTGAAGGCAACCCGATTGGCCCGCATCTTGAGTTTGTTTCTACTGCGTTGGTATTACTTGGTAATCCTAAGTATTACCCCGCAGATAGAATACCATACCAAACCCTATGGGGACGGAGAAAAAACGGATCATTTTGTTGCTGAGTAAGTATTTAGAGCGTGATGATGTCCGAGATATTGAGGGCCTGAGCGTCGACGGCATCGTGTGTAGCAAGCAACAGCATGCGGCCGACGAGCAGGTCGAGCACGACCTCGGCGCATGCGTCGCGCGCAGCGGTATCTAGACCGGTAAAGGGCTCGTCCAGAATCACCGCGTCTCCTGGGCACACCAGGGCTCGGGCAATCTCGACGCGACGGCGCTGCCCGCCCGAGAGCTCGGCCACGCGGGCATACACATCGATCCCCGGTACCAGCAGGCGCAACAGGGCTGCGACACTCGAGGCGTCCACGCGCGCGTCGGCGCACACCAGCACGTTATCCAAAGCAGAGGCGTCCTCAACCAGGCGCGCGTCCTGAAACACCATCGAGCACGGCACGCACTCCCCCGCTGCCAACGAAAGCAGCGTCGACTTGCCCATGCCCGAAGCGCCCATCACGCAGATACGCCCACCCGCAGGCACGTTGAGCACCAGACCATCCAGCGCCGGCGCCCAGGGCGCACGATCGCCCACGGCAAGCGCAAGCTCCGCTGCGGCGCCATCGCTCGCAGCCCCCGCACGCCCGCGCAGTCCATGCCCATGCGCCCGCACGGCCGCGCGCCACGCCACGGGTCCTGAAACCCGCAGCAGCCACACCAGCACGCGCTCACACGCCCACGAGGCGGCAACGACCAGCACGGTCCACGCCAGCAAATCAGCCGTCTCAATCAAAAGCTTTGCCTGATAGATGCGCTCACCCACGGTGCCCACCGCCATGCCGATCAGCTCGGCTGCCACGCCGGCCTTCCAGCTCATGCCGATCACGGCCCGGGCACACGAAAGCACAAACGGCAGCACCTCGCGCCAGGTATGGGCGCAAAACAGTCGCCAGCCGCGCACGCCATGCAGACGGAACATCTGCTCCAGCGGCTTATCCACTTGTGCCAAGCCCTCGAACAGCGAGAAATATACGCCCGGCAGCGCCATCAAAAAGACCGCCGCGATGCTCACGCGCTCCGATCCCAGCCAAATGAGCAGCAGGACCACCACGCAGGCGACCGGTGTCGCCTTTACAAACGACAGCACCGGAGCCACCAGGTGCGCGAACGCCCGCGACCGTGATGAAATCCCGGCAAGCGCGCCACCACACACCGCGGCAAGCGCCAGCCCGCCCAGTATCCGCGCGCCCGAGCCCACCAAAATCGCCCAGGTACCGCCATCGCACACCAGGCGCAGCAGCGCCAAGGCAACAGCACCCGGCCCCGGCAAGATCAGCGGCTGCGCCACCAGCGCCGCCGCGAAGACCCACGCGGCAAGCCAAAAGGCGGCAACGGCACCTGCTGCCGCCACCGCCTTCATACGCTCTATCATTTGTCGAGCAAACGCGCGCACGGGTTACTCCATGTAGTAGAAATCATCAGCCGGGAGCTTGCTGCCCACGGCGCTCGCGTCCGCATCGGCCAGCACCTTCAGGTACCCACCGAGCGCGGCCTTCATATCCTTCCCTGTCTGGCAGACAAGCATGCACCCGGGAATCGCCTTTTCGGCAATCGTGGCGTTATCCACGATGCCCGCATCGACCACGGCCTGCGCCCAGTCCGGCGGCGCCGCGTTCACGGCCTCAACGCTCGCAGCATGGCAGCTCAGGAATTCCGCCACGGCCTCGGGATGCTCCTCGGCAAAGGCACGGCGCACCACGGTCACACCCGTCAGCAAGCGCGAGCCCGTGTCTCCTGCCAGCTCGTCCCACACATCGGTCAGGCTCACCGGTGCCGACAGCTTGCCCTCGCTCTTGGCGATGGCCGCCGTCTTGAACGGCTCGGGTAGCACGCCCACGGCAGTCGGGTCGGCAAGCAGAGCCGAGAGCACCTCGGTAGGCTCGCTCTTAAACTCGAGCGTCACCTGACCGGCCAAGCCCGCGCGCTCCAGCAGGTAGTTCATGACGTACTCCGGCGTGGCGCCCTTGCCCGTCATATAGACAGTATGGCCCGCCAGATCGCCAAACGAGGCCACACTCGCGTCGCCCGTCACAACGTTCAGCACGCCCAGCGTGTTGATGTCGATGACCTGCACCGCTCCCTCGGTCTTGTTGTAGAGCACGCTCGCCACGTTGGCGGGCACCAGGGCGATATCGACATCGCCCTGAATGACCTTGGGCACGATCTCGTCGGCGGCAGTGTTGATCGCAAAGTCGAACTCATTGTCCGTCTCGCCATCGGCCGCCTGATCCATAAACCGCACCAGACCGATCGACGTCGGCCCCTTGAGCGAGGCGACATGCACCTCGACCGGCTCTGCGGCGGCACTGACGCCGTCCGCGGCAGCCGAGCCCGCAGCAGACCCGGCACCGGCAGCCCCGCCGCCACAGCCCGCGAGTGCAAGTGACAGGGCGCCCGCGGCGAGCGCCGAGGCAAACCCCCGGCGCGACATTTCGAAATCAAACGCGCGCATCGCTAGCACGTCCCCTCGTTAGGCATCGTCCATGCGTGATGGTCGGTATGCAGCAGCTCCTCGGCCAGCGGCGAGAGCGGCTCGCCCAAGAACTCGCGATAGCACGCCTGGACATCGGGATTCTCGTGCGAGAAGCGAATCTCGGCGTTCGCATCGAGGCCCCAGAGCACCTGACCGCGCTCGGCTGCCAGCTCGCAGCCGTCGTGGATGGGCTGACCGCCGCCACCGACGCAGCCGCCCGGGCATGCCATGACCTCGACGAAGTCATAGCTCACGCGGCCGTCGCGAATCGCGTCGAGCAGACGGGCGGCGTTGCCCAGCCCGTGTGCCACGGCGACGCGCACCTTGGTGCCATCGATATCGGCCACGGCTTCCTTCCAGCCGTCCAGGCCGCGCACATCGGTAAAGAAGTCGGCGTCGGGGTTCTTGCCCGTCACCAGGTAATATGCCGAGCGCACGGCGGCCTCCATCACGCCGCCCGTGGCGCCAAAGATCACGCCCGCGCCCGTGCCAAAGCCCAGCGGCGTATCGAGCGGCTCCTCGACCAACGTGTCCACGCTCACGTGGCTCGCGCGGATCATGCGCACCATCTCGCGCACCGTCAGCGCAACGTCCACGTCGGGCGCACCGCCCTCGCCCAACATGCTCGGCAGTGCACACTCTGCCTTTTTGGCCGTGCACGGCATAACGGACACCACGAACAGGCGCTCAGGCTCCACGCCCAGCACCTTGGCGTAGTATGTCTTGGCGATGGCGCCGAACATCTGCTGCGGCGACTTGGACGTGGACAGGCTGTCGACAAACTCCGGATAACGCGCCTTCACAAAGCGCACCCAGCCCGGGCAGCAGCTCGTAAACATGGGCCAGCCGCGGCTGTCACCCTCGCCCTTGGCGGCGGCGCCCAAGCGCTCGAGCAGCTCGGAGCCCTCCTCCATGATGGTGAGGTCGGCCGAGAAATCGGTGTCGAACACGTACTCAAAGCCAACACGACGCAGCGCACAAGCCAGACGCTCGACGGTAGCCTCCTCGCGCGGAATGCCGAGCTCCTCGCCCCAGGCGCTGCGCACGGCAGGCGCGATCTGCACCAGCACGATCTTGTCGGGATTAGCGAGCGCGTCAAACACGGTCTCGGTGTCGTCGCGCTCGCGCAGCGCGCCCGTCGGGCAATGCGTGATGCACTGGCCGCACGCGACGCAATCGGTCTTGCCAATCGGCGCGCGCCCGCGGGTACCCACGGCGGTATGCGTGGCGCGGTTGGTCAGATCCCAAATCCCTAGGCCCTGCACGCTCTCGCACACCTTGATGCAGCGCATGCATTTAATGCACTTGTCGTTTTCGCGGATGATGGGGAAATCGAAATCCCAGCCCTCGCCCGTCAAATGCCTTTGATACGGCAGATAGAAGATACCCAGGTCGTTGGCGATGGTCTGCAGGTTACAGTTGCCGCTGCGCACGCAGCTCGTGCACTGCGAATCGTGCTGGGACAGCAGCAGCTGCACGTTGGTGCGACGGGCCTCGCGGGCCTTGGGGCTGTTGGTGTGGACCACCATGCCGTCGAGCACGTAGTTGTTGCAGGCGGCAACCAGCTGATCGCAGCCCTCAACCTCGACCACGCACACGCGGCAGCCGCCGATCTCGTTTAGATCGCGCAGGTAGCACAGGGTGGGAATCTGAATGCCGACGGACTTGGCCGCATCCAGGATCGTGGTGTGCTCGGACACCACGACTTCG
>CABURG010000121.1 GCA_902493835.1 uncultured Collinsella sp.
CCCGCCATAAGGACTTCTTCGCTCGTACCGTGGTAGATGGGCATGCTCACGTCGATGGAGGGGATCTCGACCCAGCTCATCATGGGGTCGCGGTCAAAGATGAGCTGCTGGGCGTAGGGCTCGATCTGGTCGACAGGGAGCTCGGTGGCCTCGCCGGCCAGCTGCTCGTTAAAGGAGCGAGCCTGGAGCAGGATGCGCTCGCGTTCCTCGGCAGACAGCGCGTCCACGGTGCTGGACACGGTGCTGATCTGGTTGAACACGCCCGAGGCCTCGAGCCGGTCCAAGATCCACGGCCAGGTCATAAGGCCCACGCCAATAAGGATGATGACGATGGTGATGAGCCGGTCGGCCCAGCGCGGCAGTCGCTTGCGGCGGCGCTTGGGCTTTGGTTGAGGTTTGGGCTGAGGGCTTGAGCCGCCGTTGTCCGCGGCGTTATTGCTCTTCATATGTTTGGCGCCCTGCATCATCGCCGGTCACTCCTCTACAACTAAAGTTGTCTAAACAAATAATAGCCGATTAGCGAGCTCATGCGCCAGACAACGCAGCTTGGCTGCACCGTCCGGGCCACGTAACCCCACTCAACCAATCAAGCCATATGTTGCTTTCATCGTCTCGAGCAACTGCGCCATCGTTACGCCCGCAACCCCAATCTGTTTCAGATTGACGTCGCCC
Organism: uncultured Collinsella sp.; assembly: GCA_902493835.1. Classification (GTDB taxonomy): domain Bacteria; phylum Actinomycetota; class Coriobacteriia; order Coriobacteriales; family Coriobacteriaceae; genus Collinsella. Next base: position 673 of record CABURG010000121.1, read on the forward strand.
ACCTCACAATCTTTGACAAACGCAAGCATATCGTCCTTCAGTTCTCCGCGCAGGTCGACACCTTCCGACTCGCCAAGCAGCTGAGCAAGCCTCAGCGCATCGCGTTTATGCTTTTTTACCTTCCTCGAATCAATGTTCTCCCCCGCTTCCCTTCTAGCTTTTAGGTCGAGATACGCCTTCGCTTTGAACGGGACAATGTATTCCGTACCCAGGACCGAAACACCGCCTACGGTCCGAATTCCCTGAAGGAACAAGCTGTAGTAAGCATCGTCCAACAAAATTGCCGAAAGACTGCTTATGTTTTCATCAACGTGAATTGGCGCCACATTAATCCCCTCACGACCCTTTAGAAAGTCGGGACACTTCGCGAAGAGCTCAATCATACGGGGGTAACCCGGCCTCTTTGGCTCTGTAAACCGATAAAAGCATGAGTCTTTACCTTCGCCCCAGCCGCAGCGGTAGCCGCCATCACGCACCAAAGTCCATATAGCTTCTGCCGTCTGAGGCAACCGGTCATCGGCGACAATTACCACATCAAAATCGTGAGTCGCCCTAAACGGAAGTCCCGCCTCCGAGAGCAAAATGTCGCATGCCGTGCCGCCGATAAGAGCATACGATCCTGCAGCTTCTTGCATATGCTGCTGAAATTCTTGGAGGCCTTCTACAGCGCTTTTTGCCATGGATATTCCTTTCCAAACATGCGATCGACTTCGAGCTGAATTCGCTCATCGTCGATTGCCGCCAAAGATAGCGCAAGCGAAATGTCGTCGACACGGGAGGAGTCGGCAAACACGGGCGCATAGCGCCACACTTGGATCATCGCCGTTTCGTTATCCGGCAACTCCCCGTCTGCGACTTCGAGGTCGCTCAGTTGACGCCATGCACTTCTTAAGACGGCCTTTTGTTCCATGTCCGGCGCAGCGAGCATCGAACGCGCAGCGAGCGCCGTCTCCCCGGCGTCAACAAGATAGTCGATCTGCGGCGTCTTCCTTGCAAAAAAGACCTTCGAGACAGGCGAGGAGAACTCTGCCATGTGCTCGCTGAGCAGAAGATCAACGGCAACAGGGAACACGACGACACGTCGCTCGCGACGCTCGCGCCTCGCGAGCCCCCTGTCAACAAGCTCGGTTATGGCCTCACTCGCGCGGCTTGCCGAAATCCCAAGCGCACGACAAAGGTCATAGGGGCGATATGGCTCCTGGGCTGCTCCCCAGATTGCGGCAGCCTGCGCGTTGGGTGACATCTTGGTCGCGTGGTTGCGAAACCGGGCACCGCCCCTCTCCGTGCAGGCTGTGCCCATAAATGGAAGAAAAGCCTGTCTACCTGGGCATACAAAGGGAATCCCTTGTGCGACCAACGCTTTGCGCTGACGTGCATCGGCATCAGGAAATGAAACGACAACAGGGGTCTCCGCACGCAAGGCTAGCTGACTATAGACCCTCTTAGCCTCGGGAAGCCCGACGCCAGTAGGCAAGCTTGCAAGCAAAAACGAAAAACCGTTTGCGTCAACAGCGCGGACCTCAATCGCCCGCAGATGCAGCGGCAAGCGTGCGGATCCAGGCCAAGTTTTGGTCTTGGCGGAGAGGCCTAGTGCTTCTTGTAAGTAGATTAGCGCTTCGTTCATTTCCATCGTTTTCGTTTGATTCCATTTTTAATTGGAATTATACATAATTTTCGGAATTAACGAGATTCCTTTCGTGCGTAGGCCAACATTTGAGTTTTCAAAATGTCCCGAATCGGCTGAGCGATTCGGGATACAATGTCAATAGAAAACGACGCACCCCGCGTAAGTGTACGAGAGCGCGGGCGGCCTAGTTTTCAGCTTTTGTTAAATGCCCGGGATCCGACCCCCGGGCATTCTTATTTGCGCTTTCGGCGCAAATGCCTTCTACCGTCCGCACCGCGCGTGCGCCTACGGACCTTAAACCGAACCTCATACGAGTCAAGAAACGCGATGACGAACGTGCCCGCATCGGACGATGGAGGCTGGCTGCGTTATCCAAAAAAACGGGGCAGCCTCCAGCGTGGAGTCTGCCCCGAAAAGAGAATGGCAAAGCAAGAACGTGGATGGACGAGAAAAATGTCCGCAAGTCTCATGGCCATCACATCCCACCTGCCAAAGGGATGGGTGAGCGAGCGTTACTCCTGCTCGGACTCCTCAGCCTGCTTACGGCTGCGGATGAGGTGCGCCACGCCGATGCACAGCACCGCGCCACCAGCGATCCAAGTGAAGGTCACGCCGTTAAGGCCGGTGAGGGGAAGGCCAGAGCCCTTCTTGTTCTTAATCGTGAGGGACATGGTTGCGCCATTTGCATCCCCAATGGTGGTCATCTCCTCATTGTTGGAGCTGACCGTAAGCGTATCCAACTCACCAGTTTTCTTGTATGTCGGAGTTACCGTGATTTCAAATGGGGCGACGGTGTTATAGCCAGTGGGTGTAGTGGTCTCAGTAATCTGGTACTTACCGGTGTCAAGGCCGGGAATATAGACCTTGCCGTCATTGAGTCTCGTCATGAACTCATATGCCTGGCCCTCGTCGACAATCTCGCCGTTTTCACCAAGCCACTTGTTATCCAAAGTGCCCTCGTCACCTTCGAGAACCTTAACCTTAAAGCCCGCCTGGAGACCTTCTCCCTTGAGTACGTCCCCGGAGCCCTTATCGGTCTTGGTAACATCGAGACGGAAGACGTGGTCCGTCACGCCCTTGATCTCGGATTTGCCGGTGCCTTCGGCCATGGGGTTATTGGAGTACTCGAGATAGACGTTGTTTGTATTACCGGCAGCATCATAGTTAGCCTTGCTATTGAGTTTGGCCTTGTAAAAGACAACGATATAAGTGTTGGCATCGATATTAAGGGTGTCGCTTTCTTTAGCCGCGGTAGCCGACTTCAATCCCTTATCATTAAAACTCACCGTCAGAGTATTATTGTCCTCAGTAGGATTATTCACTGTGTAGCTTTTCGGACTTATCTGGGTATAGCTCTGACCATTCAGCGCATAAACCTCGAGCGACCCCTTATCATAAGTAAGGCCCTGCGAAAGGGTATCCGTAAACTTGTATGCATAGGAATCATAGGTGGCGTAGTTGTCCGCAATCGAGCCGGTGAGCTTATAGCTTACTTCCTGACCCATCTGGGAGTCAGCAAACTTACTCCACCCCTGTTGAGCGGTGTAGCCGCCTAGTTTATTCTCATTGCAGTCGTTAAGGATCTCCTTATTGATCGTCGGGATGCTGGTCTTCTCGGTAACGACCACGGGATCACCGCCAACAATGGCAAAGATCGGGGAGGTGCCCGTGTTCGGCTTGGTCACTTCGAGATTGCTGGTCACAAACAGGTAGTAGCCGCTACTCTGGGCACTGAAAGTCCAGGCATTAACGGTATCGAGACCATCCACAGCCGACGCATTGTCCTTTACAGCATTCGCGACTGCGTAGAGGACATTGTTGGTCGCGAGCCGAGTTCCCTTGATCGACCCGTCATCCGACCCAGCGGTAGTGGAGTCCGCGTGCGCCCTGAGAAAGTCGGCGACTTCCTGAGCCGTGGGGTCTTTGGAAAGTCTCTCATTGGTTGCCAAATCGTTATAGCCAGTCCATTTTTCCTTGATGGCTTTGACAACTTCCGCTCCAAGTTTATCGTTCGCCCACGTGATGTCCTGAGCGGTCTTGCCATTTTCAGTGTCGGTAACCTTGGCCTTAAAGATCTGATACGCCTTGTACTCAACGTCCTCGTTGCCGGCAATCTTGTTGATCGTGATGCTATAGGTCGTAGCAGCCGCATCTTCAGCAAACGCCATCGTGACCGGTGCCATCACGCCGCCGAAGCTCAGCGCTGCTGTGAGGCCGGCGGTTACTGCCAGGCGTGCGATGTTCTTGCTCATGCTCATCTTCTTTTCCTCTGCTTTCTGCTCGAATTCCATTTGATCTAAATCTGTCTGTCTGTGTCTTAGCATCTACTTCGCTACGTCTCGCCCCGCTCTCTGTAGGGCTGCCAGCTACTCTTTATGGCTGCCACCTCCCCGCTTGACCAGGAGCGCGACCACGATGAGCGCGGCTCCGGCGACCGCTGCGGCGGCCGCGGCGTACATTGCCATATCGCCAGTCGAGGGCATAAAGCCTCCGGTGGTAATGCTAGGGGGTGTGCCGGTAGGCGTGTTGATGAGCGACGCCTCCAGGCTGCCCGTCGACCCGTCCGCGCTGTCGGCGCGCAGGGGCGACTCGGCCGTAATGGTGAGTTTGGGCTTGGCGGCGGCCACCTGGTCGACGTCCAGGCCCTCGGCCTTGACCGTCACGGAGCGCGTGCCCTCAAAGGCGGTGTAGCCCTTGGGCGCCTTGAGCTCGCGGACCTCCAGCTTGCCCGAGTCCACGCCCGAGACGGTAACGCGGCCGTCCTCGCCCGTGGTGACGGTGGCCTTGCCCTCCGCATCCCACGTGCCGTCGGCCGCCAGCGTGCGGCCGCGGTCGTCGGCGATGCTCAGGACCGCCCCGGCAAGCGGCTTGTCGCCGTCGCTGCCGCGCTTGGTGAGCGCGAGATCCCAGGTGTAGGCGCACGCGTCGTCGCTCGGCGTGCGGGTGAAGCCGGCGTCGCCGGACTGGTCGGCAAAGGGAGAGCGCGGGTAGCGCAGGTAGACCTCGTTGGGGTTGCCCTTCGC
>CABURG010000122.1 GCA_902493835.1 uncultured Collinsella sp.
ACCTTGCCTGCGCACTGGCCGAGAACACGCTCGAGCGCTTCCTGCTGATCGTCCCCAACGATGGCGCTGTGCCCAACTTCGACCCGACGGCCATGGTCGAGGTGCCTTGCATCGTCGGTTCCAACGGCTTTGAGAAGATCTGCCAGGGCCCGATCCCACAGTTCCAGAAGGGCCTGATGGAGCAGCAGGTTTCCGTCGAGAAGCTCGTTGTCCAGGCTTGGGTCGAGGGCAGCTACCAGAAGCTCTGGCAGGCGCTCACGCTCTCCAAGACCATTCCTTCGGCGAGCGTTGCCAAGCAGATCCTGGACGAGCTCATCGAGGCCAACAAGGATTTCTGGCCCGAGCTTAAGTAAGGACTGCTGTCTCGAACTCTCACGCATCTCTGCTTCATTTGCGCCGCCGTGGTGTCCGGATTCGCCCGGATGCTGCGGCGGCGCTATACTTATGCAGTTTGAAGTACCTGTACCAAAAGGAGCTGTCGTGTCCCTTTCCATCGGTATCGTGGGCCTGCCCAACGTGGGCAAGTCGACGCTGTTCACCGCGCTTACCAAAAAGACCGGCCTTGCCGCCAACTACCCGTTTGCCACGATCGACCCCAACGTGGGTATCGTCGATGTGCCCGATAGCCGCCTGCAAAAGCTTGCCGACATCGTCAACCCGGGCCGCATTGTGCCGGCGACGGTCGAGTTCGTCGACATCGCAGGCCTGGTGAAGGGCGCCAACGAGGGCGAGGGCCTGGGCAACCAGTTCTTGGCAAACATTCGCGAGACCGACGCCATCTGCGAGGTCGTGCGCTACTTTAAGGACCCCAATGTCATGCGTGAGGTGGGCCGCACAGGCGAGTTCGTCGATCCCGCCGGCGATGCCGACACCATCATGACCGAGCTCATCCTGGCCGACATGGGCACGCTCGAGAAGCAGCTGCCCAAGCTCGAGAAGGAGGCCAAGCGCGACAAGGAGCTCATGCCCAAGTTCGAGGTGGCCAAGCGCCTGCTTGCCTGGCTCAACGAGGGCAAGCGCGCCGCGTCCATGGAGATGACCGACGAGGAGCGCGCCGCTGCCAAGGGCCTGTTCCTGCTCACCATGAAGCCCATCCTGTATGTGGCCAACGTAGACGAGGATATGCTCAACGACGACCTGGCGCCCATCGACGGCGTCAAGCCGCTGCCTATCTGCGCCAAGATCGAGGCCGAGCTTTCCGAGCTCGATCCCGAGGACGCCGCCGACTACCTGGAGAGCCTGGGCTTGGAGCAGCCCGGTCTGGACGTGCTCGCGCAGGCGGCCTACAAGCTGCTCGGCCTGCAGTCGTTCTTTACGGCCGGCGAGATGGAGGTCAAGGCCTGGACGGTGCGTCAGGGCGCGACCGCCCCGCAGGCCGCCGGTGTCATCCACACCGACTTTGAGCGCGGCTTTATTAAGGCCGAGGTCATTGGCTACGACGACTACATCGAGCTCGGCGGCGAGCAGGGCGCCAAGGCCGCCGGCAAACTGCGTATTGAGGGCAAGGACTATGTCATGGCCGATGGCGACGTCGTGCACTTCCGCTTTAACGTGTAAGGACGACGCGCATGTTCAAATATGGCAAAAAAGCCGGCTACATGGGCATCGCGCTGCTGGTGCTTGCGGTGCTTCCGCTGGTGATAGCGGCGTTTGTGATCCCCAACATTGGGCCCGAGGTGGCAACGAAGTTTAATGCCGCCGGCGAGGTGACGCGCTGGGGCAAGAGCTACGAGCTGCTGGCGCTTCCGGTGCTCAACCTGCTGCTGAGCGTGGCAACATACTTTACGGCGGGACGCCAGGCCAAGAACAATGAGGACTCTGCCGCCATGGCGCGCATCGTGTGCGAGCGCTACCTGCGCAACGGTTGCATCACGGGTGTGTTCCTCAACGTGATCAACGTTTACTTTATGTACTCGGCGATTACCGGAACGGGCTTTGGCTTTGGTTTCTAGCTTGTCCTTTTAGGCAACGAGCCTGCACGCATATTCAATGGCTGCTGCGAGGCCGCCGCTCGATCGTGGTTGAAAGACTACATCGGCGGCGGCCTCGTTTTCGTATCCGGCGCCGCGAAGGGCGAGTGCGATACCGGCTTCTAAAAGGAGCGGCAGGCCGTGTTGGCTGGTTGCGATTGCGGCAGCCTGATTGAGCGAGCAGCTGTGCGCCTGGCATTGGATGGCAAGTTCACCTTGCGCCGGGCAAGGGACCAGAACGACGGCGACGCGACTTGATAGCAATGCAAATGCTGTGCGCTCATCGGGCGAAAGGCATTCTGCTTCAACGACGACGAGCTTGGGCGGTGCGCTGTTTGTGCGAAGCGTGGCTCGGTACATGCGGACCGAAGAACCCGACATAGAAAACTCCTGTGTATTCGGCAAAACGTAAACTATAGTTTACGTTTATGTTCGGCTCCATTTCAAACTCGGCTGCATGGACGAACGTGCGAAACAGATTCTTGGCAGGCGGGTCGAAGAGACACGCAGGGACCTTGGTATCTCCAAGGTTGATTTTTGTGTGGCGACAGGAATCAGCCGACCCTACCTCGACCGAATCGAAGATGGGACGGCAAATTTCACGCTCAAGATTCTATTTAAGATCGCGCCCGCACTCGGCATGACGGTGTCAGAGCTTCTCGAGGGTATCGAATAGGGCGTTCCCCCGCTGTATTTACGCTCTTTGGGCGGGTCCCCCTGGTTGCGATGTGCAAAATCGCGAGTATTCAGCACCAGTTCGGCCGTAGATGGTAGCTCGAGCGGCTGGCTTTGCCTTTTTGACAGTAGATAATCCACACGCTAAATAAAAATGAGGAATAAATATTTACTAGACGGACCCTTCGTCCTAAAAGTTCGTCTAATAATCGGCCGATTCTATGCCTCCGGAGGAGAAATTGCAGAATACTCCGATTTTTGCACGGCCCGAGGGGGACCACCTGTCGTTTAAGGTTGCGATAAGTGGAGCTGCCTTAGAGATTACGCCATCGGGATACGGTCGTGGTTAACTTGGCTGTAGAACAGGCGCTGGATTTCGGCGGCATGGCGTGACTGGCCGAGTGCCCACATGGTCTTGGCCACGAGCGTCTCGGTGGTCATGTCATCGCCACGCAGAATGCCCGGATGATCGGCGTAAGCACGGCCGACCTCATAAACGCCCAGATCGAGGCCCTCTTCGGGGACCTGCGTGGTCATAACGACGGTGCGGCCCGAATCGACCCAGCGGAAAATCGCCTCCTGGAATGACTCGCCGGACTCGCCAAACTCGGGAATACCGCCAATGCCAAAGGTCTCAAGAATTACAGCATCGTAGCTATCGGCTAGGGCGTCCAGGATACCCGGGTTCACGCCGGGCGTAAGCTTAAGGACAAACACGCGCGGGTCGATGCTGTCGTAGAAACGCACCGGGTTTTCGCCCTGATGAGTGCCGTGGAGCCCGCTGCGCACGATGCGGTCGTTGCGGATGTAGGCAATGGGCGGATAGTTGACGCTAATGAACGCGTTAAAGCTCATGGTGCGCTGCTTGCGGGCGCGCGTGCCGGCAATGGCGACGCCACCAAACACAATCGACACATCGTGCGAGTGCTCGTCGAGCGCATAGAGCAGGCTCTGGTACAGGTTGAGCTTGGCGTCGGTAAAGGGGTTGCCCATGGGCTTTTGCGAGCCGGTGAGCACGATGGGCTTGGGGCTGTCCTGAATCAGATAGGAAAGCGCCGCCGCGGTGTAGCTCATGGTGTCGGTGCCGTGCAGAATCACGAAGCCGTCGTGATCGGCATAACCCTCGACGATGACATCGCGGATGCGCATCCAGTCGCTCGGGCGCATATTGGTGCTGTCGATGTTCATGGGCTGTACCACGTCGAGCTCGCAGAGGCCCGAGATCTCGGGGACGCTCTGGGCGAGCTCCTCACCGGTCAGGGCGGGGGAGAGGCCATTGCCGTCCTCGGTCGATGCGATGGTGCCGCCCGTGGCGATGAGAAGTATGCGCTTCATGCTGGTATTCCTATCGTATTTGCCGCCGCAGAGGCGGAGTCGTTCGGCAGTATTGTGGCACAGGGCGTCCAATGTTCAAACGTATTACATCATCTGTAACGTTTGGTAACACTTCAATTGCCGTCAAATAGGGGCCTGGTCGTGCGTTTGCCGTGCGCTGATGGCTGCGAGGGACGAGAAACCCCATATAACGTGTACACTATGGAGGTTATTTTCGTTCATTCACGCGGGTGGGCACCGGCTCCCCGCCAACAAGAGGGGATACCATGGATCAAAAGGCTTCCGCAAAGGTCCTCGTACTCGACTTTGGTGCGCAGTACGGTCAGCTCATTGCCCGTCGCGTCCGCGACCTCAACGTGTATTCCGAGATTGTTCCCTGCGACATATCGGCCGATGAGATTCGCGAGATGAACGCCTCTGCGCTCATCCTTTCCGGCGGTCCGGCCTCCGTGTACGCCGAGGACGCTCCGTCCATCGACCCCGCCATCTTTGACCTGGGCCTTCCCGTCCTGGGCTTTTGCTACGGCCATCAGATTACGGCCGTGACGCTCGGCGGCAAGGTCGGCCACTCCGAGGTGGGCGAGTACGGCCGCGCTACCATCACACGCACGGCTGGCGCCAAGCTCTTTAACTCCACGCCCATGGAGCAGACCGTGTGGATGAGCCATCGCGATGCCGTCTCCGAGGTGCCCGAGGGCTTTACCGTTACCGCCAGCACTGACGTGTGCCCGGTTGCCGCCATGGAGTGCGTTGAGCGCAAGATCTTCACCACGCAGTTCCACCCCGAGGTCAAGCACTCCGAGTACGGTCAGCAGCTGCTGAGCAACTTCCTGTTTGAGATTTGCGGCCTGGAGCCCAACTGGAGCATGGACAACCTGGTCGAGACCATGACGGCCGAGTTCCGCGAGAAGGTCGGCGACGACCGCGTGATTCTGGCTCTGTCCGGTGGCGTCGACTCCTCCGTCGTGGCTGCGCTGGGCGCCCGCGCCGTGGGCAAACAGATGACCTGCGTGTTCATCAACCACGGCCTGCTGCGCAAGGGCGAGCCCGAGCAGGTGGAGGAGGTCTTCACCAAGCAGTTTGACGTCGACTTTATCCACGTCCACGCCGAGGACCGTTATGCCGAGCTTCTGGCCGGCGTGACCGAGCCCGAGGAGAAGCGCCGCATCATCGGCACGCAGTTCTGGAAAGAGTTCTTCGCCGTGGCGCAGCAGCTCGAGACTGATGGCAAGCCGGTCAAGTACCTGGCTCAGGGCACCATCTACCCCGACATCATCGAGTCCGGCGCTCGCAAGACGGGCGGCAAGACGGCCACCATCAAGAGCCA
>CABURG010000123.1 GCA_902493835.1 uncultured Collinsella sp.
CGCGGCGGCGCGTATCGCGGCTATGGTGCCACCCAGGGCCAGTTTGCCGTGGAGAGCGCCGTCAACGAGCTCGCCGACATGTTGCACATGGATCCCGCCGACCTGCGCCTTAAGAACATTGTGCGCGAGGGCGAGATCATGCCGCAGTACTACAACGAGAAGCTCAACGCCTGCGCGCTCGACCGCTGCCTGCTGCGTGCGATGGACATGATCGGCTGGCGCGATAAGCCGCTGGCCGTCGACCTGGGCGACCGCGTGCGCGCCCTGGGCTGCGCGCTCACCATGCAGGGCTCGGGCATCTCCAACGTGGACATCGCCGGCATCGACATGCGCCTGGAAGAGGATGGCTTCATTACCATCGGCACCGGCGCCACCGATAACGGCATGGGCGTCGACACGATCCTGGCGCAGATTGCCGCCGAGGAGCTGGGCGTGGAGAGTTCGATGATCGTAGTGCGCGGCGTTGACACCGATGTGTCGCCGTTTGACGCCGGCTCGTACGCGAGCTCGGGTACGTACGTGACGGGCCTTGCCGCCAAGAACGCCGCGACCGAGCTGCGCGAGAAGATTTGCGCCAAGGCCGCCCAGATGTGGGACGTGGACGCCGCCGACGTGGTCTTCGATGGCCAGTACGTGCGCCTGTCCGACGAGCGTGCCGCGCGCGAGCAGAACCGCTACCTCACGCTGCGCGACTTCGCCAACCTGTGCGTCAAGAACATCGCGGGCGGCGACGCGCTCACCTCGCATGCCTCTGCCTGCCTGCCCGTTTCGCCTCCGCCGTTTATGGCCGGCATTGCCGAGGTCGAGGTCGACAAGGCCACCGGGAAGGTGACCGTGGTGGACTACGCGGCGGCCGTCGACTGCGGCACCGTGATCAACGAGGCGCTTGCGCGCGTCCAGGCCGAGGGCGGCATTGCCCAGGGTATCGGCCACGCGCTCTACGAGATCGTCGAGCACGATGATCGCGGCCACCTGCGCACCGGTAACTTTATGAGCTACAAGCTGCCCACGCGCCTGGATATCGGCAGCATTCGCGTGGCCTTTGAGCCGAGCTACGAGCCGACGGGTCCGTTTGGTGCCAAGTCGATCGGCGAGGTCGTCATCAACACGCCGCTCGCCGCCGTGGCCTCGGCCGTGGCGCACGCCACCGGCCACCAGGTTCGCTCGCTGCCGATCACGCCCGAGAAGGCCCTGCTGGGGGAGTAACAGGTCAGCGAACAAGTCGTAATTGGCGGGGCGGGGCAACTCGTCCCGCCTTTTGCACTCGTGGTGAGGTCGTGAGCTTGTAAAAGGTGTGCGTGCGCTTGCCGTTCGTATCTGCTATCATTCCTAGTCTGTGCGCTCATGCGGGCGTGGCGGAATTGGTAGACGCGCCAGATTTAGGTTCTGGTGGGATTCCCGTGAAGGTTCGAGTCCTTTCGCCCGCACCATCGCACTTGCGTCGGCCCTGGCCGTCGCGACTTTTTGTTGCATAAAGGTACCAGCACCTCAGATAAGCTGGGCAGTATGAGGAGGAACGTGTTGAACATCACCGCTTCTGACGTCAAGGACGCCAAGCTCACCGCTACGGTCACCATCCCGGCCGCCGACGTCGACGCCGCGATCAAGAAGGCTTACAAGGACACCGCCAAGAAGTACCGCTTCCCGGGCTTCCGTGCCGGCAAGGCCCCCCGTCCGGTCATCGACTCCGCTCTTGGCGCCGAGGCTACCCTCGCGCAGGCCACCAACGACCTGATCGCCGCCAACGAGCCCGCCGTCCTCAACGAGCTGGACATCGTCCCCACCAAGAACGGTGACTACAAGGAGCTCGACCTCGCCAAGGATCACGAGGACTACACCTACACCGCCGAGTTCTCCCTGCGTCCCGCCGCCGAGCTCTCCTCCTTCGACGCTGTCGAGATCGAGATGCCCCCTGCGGAGGTCACCGAGTCCGAGATCAACAACCAGGTCGAGATGCTCCTCAACTACCGTGCCACCTTCGAGGACGACGAGGGTCGCGCCGTCGAGGCCGAGGACTACGTCACCGTCGACCTCAAGGCCGTCGAGAACGCCGACAACTTTGCCGCCGAGGGCCGTATGCTCATCGCCGGTAGCGACAGCAACCCCAAGGAGTTCAACGAGGCCCTGATCGGCGCTAACGTTGACGACGTCAAGACCGTCACCTGGACCGACGAGGTCGAGGAGGGCGAGGAGGCCGAGACCCACACCGTCGAGGTCACCGTCAAGGGCATCAAGGTCCGCAACACCCCCGAGCTCACCGACGAGCTCGTCAAGTCCGACTTTGGCTTCGACAGCATCGAGGCCATGCGCGACGCCATCAAGCTCGAGATCGAGCAGGACAAGGCTTCCCGCCTCCCGGCCGAGAAGGAGAACCGTTGCGTCTCCGCTCTCGCCGAGCGCCTGCAGCTCGACGAGATGGATGCCGACTACGAGCAGTCCGTCTTTGAGGAGCTTGGCCAGAACTTCCTGTCCAACCTCGCTGCCCGCGGCATGACGCTGGACACCTGGCTGCCCGCTTCCGGTCTGACCATGGAGCAGTTCATCGGCGACCTGCACAAGCAGGCCAACGACGTTGCCCGTGAGTCCCTGGCTTTGGACGCCCTCGCCCGTGAGCTCAAGATCGAGGTCACCGAGGACGACATCAACGCCGAGTTCGAGAAGGCCGGCGTCAAGGACGTCGAGGCTTCCAAGGCCGAGTTCATCGCCGATGGCCGCATGCCTGCCGTTCGCGAGTCCATCCGTCGCTCCAAGGCCGTCGACCACCTGGTCGAGAACGCCAAGGTGACCGAGGTCGACGAGACCGCCAAGGACGCCGAGTAATTCTCGCCACCTTGCCCGCGAGCGCATGCGTGCGCCCGTGATGGGGTAAAGTTATACACCGGTTATCCGGTTGCTTCGTACGGTGCCAGCCAATGCATAGCATGCGGGCACCGTACGTTTATCTAGAACCAATTTGGTCCGCAAGAGAGAAATGGAGATGCGTATGATCGCTAAGTTCGATTCCGCCCTCGTGCCATACGTTATCGAGCAGACGCCGCGCGGCGAGCGCAGCTACGATATCTATTCGCGCCTGCTCAACGACCGCATCATCTTCTTGGGCGAGGAGATCAACTCCGTCAGCGCCAACCTGGTCGTTGCCCAGCTGCTGCATCTTGAGAGCCAGGATGCCGAGAAGGATATCTCGCTCTACATCAATTCGCCCGGTGGCGAGGTCTACTCCGGCCTGGCGATTCTGGACACTATGAACTTCATTAAGCCGCAGGTCTCGACCATCTGCGTCGGTATGGCCGCGTCCATGGCCGCCGTGCTGCTTTCGGCCGGCGCTAAGGGCAAGCGCTTCTGCCTGCCGCACTCCAAGGTCATGATTCACCAGCCCAGTGGCGGTGCCCAGGGTCAGCAGACCGAGATCGAGATCGTTGCCGAGGAGATTAAGAAGACTCGCCGCGAGCTCAACCAGATTCTGTCCGACGCCTCGGGCCAGCCCATCGAGAAGGTCCAGGCCGATACCGAGCGCGATAACTACTTGACCGCTGCCGAGGCCCTCGACTACGGCCTGATTGACCGTATCGTCACCTCGCGCGATCTCGCCGCGAAGGACGCCTAGGATGGCAGGTAACATGCAGGACAACTTTGACGAGAACGGCAACCCCATCCGCTGCTCCTTCTGCGGAAAAGAGCAGGGCCAGGTCCGTCGTCTCGTAAAGGGCCCGACCAACATCTTTATCTGTGACGAGTGCGTCGCCGCCTGTTCCGAGATTCTGGAGGAGTCGCTGGCTTCGGACTTTATGGATGCTGCCCGCAACGGCAAGCTGCCGGGCTTCCTCAACGACCATGGCCAGGCTGCATCCCAGCCCGCCGTGGACCCCGAGGCCGAGGGCTTTGAGCTCGAGGGCGACCGTCAGGTCATCACGCACGTGCCGACGCCGCACGAGATCTATGACGAGCTTTCGGCCTATGTTATGGGTCAAGAGGACGCTAAGCGTGCCATGTCGGTTGCCGTGTACAACCACTACCGCCGCGTGATTGAGGGTGGCGCTGCGCTTTCGGCCTTTGACGACGGCTTGGACTCGCAGCTCGACGACGATATGGACGAGGTAGAGCTCGCCAAGTCCAACATCCTGCTGCTCGGTCCCACCGGTACCGGCAAGACCCTGTTGGCTCAGACGCTCGCGCGCATCCTCGAGGTGCCGTTTGCCATCGCCGATGCCACCGCGCTTACCGAGGCCGGCTACGTGGGCGAGGACGTGGAGAACATCTTGCTCAAGCTCATCAACGCTGCCGATGGCGATATCGAGCGCGCGCAGGTTGGCATTATCTACGTGGACGAGATCGACAAGATCGCCCGCAAGGCCGAGAACCTCTCCATTACCCGCGATGTTTCGGGCGAGGGCGTTCAGCAGGCGCTGCTTAAGATTCTTGAGGGTACGGTGGCCAGCGTTCCGCCCACCGGCGGCCGCAAACATCCCCAGCAGGAGCTGCTACAGATCGACACGACCAACATCTTGTTTATCTGCGGCGGTGCCTTTGTGGGCCTGGACAAGATCATCGCCGATCGCGTGGGCAACAAGGGCGTGGGCTTTAACTCCGAGATCGCCGGCCCCACCTCGGTCGACGAGAACGACCTGCTGCGTCAGGTGCTCCCGCAGGACCTCAACGCCTTTGGCATGATCCCCGAGTTTGTGGGACGTACGCCTGTCGTTACTCAGACGCAGGCGCTCGACGAGGATGACCTGGTGTCGATCCTGACCGAGCCCAAGAACGCCGTGGTGCGTCAATACCGTAAGATGTTCCAGCTCGAGGACGTTGAGCTTGAGTTTGAGGACGCCGCCCTGCACGAGATCGCCCGCATGGCGCTCGCCCGGAAGACCGGCGCCCGCGGCCTGCGCTCCATCTGCGAGGACGTGCTGCAGCAGACGATGTTCGACCTCCCCAGCGAGGAGGGTGTTTCCAAGGTCGTTGTGACCGAAGCCTCCGTAAAGGGCGAAGAGCAGCCCCAGCGCATCTACGGGTAAACCAGCCAAAAACGTACTTGCAAATAGCCTCCGATCATTCGCGGTCGGAGGCTATTTTATATATACGCAATAACCCTAACTACCTGTGTTATTCTGTGTGTTTGTTTAAGCCTCAGCGAAGTCATATCAGACTGAAGTAATCGATACCTAAGGGGAGGAATGTAGGCCCGATTTTCGTAGATTCCGCACGAGCCGAAGACCACTTAATGTGGTCTTCGAGCGAGCCCAGGACCTGACCGAGC
>CABURG010000124.1 GCA_902493835.1 uncultured Collinsella sp.
CGACACAATGGCAAACACAATCGAGAGGGCAAAGAAAATCGCCAGCACGATAAGGATCTTCTTGATCACGCTCGACGAACGCGACGGATCCTCTTCCTCGTCCTCACCATACTGCGGAATCGACTTGGGATACTCGCGATAAGGCTGGCGCGCATACGGATCGCGCGACTCATAACGAGGCTGGGGCTGCGCCGTGCGAGGCATATACGTCGTCTGCTGAGGCTGCGGAATGGGATTTTGCGGCAGGTTGTTATAAGCGCCTGCCGCCGCATTGCTATACGGGTCCGGCGTCGCATTGCCATATGGGTCCTGCGGTGCATAATCAAACGGATCCCGCGGTGTATCGTCATAGGCCATGACGCGCGTAGGTTCGGCAGTGGGCTGGGTCGCATCGGGAGCGGCGTAGCCGGGGTTTGGCACACCATGCGCCGCATCGACGCCATTCGGCGTCTGAGGCGAACCATATCCGCCCATCACGGTCGTCTTGTCCTGGTCCATGCAACGTTTCCTTTCCGTCGCTTGCAAGCATCAAGTTATCCATGCATTCTACCCGCGCAAAAGCCTATGATGGGCAGAGTCAGTCGGTATCTACAAGACATGCGCGACAGGTGGCAACAAGCGAATCGAGGAACGTCATGGCAAAAAGCAAGCTCATCAAAGACACGACGCGTGCCGAACGCGAGGAAATCATCAAGCTGGCACTCGCCGGCTGCGGCAACGGCAGCTGCGATAACTGCGGCAGTTGCAGCCTGGGGGCTGGCGACCCATACGGCACCTACCAGCCCTACATTGACGGCGAGATGGAAATCGCTGACATCAACATGATGGTCGCCGAGCGCAACGCCAAACTCTTCGGCCTTCAGCGCGGATAGAAAACAAAAGCCCTGCCGGGCCTTGTGGGCACGGCAGGGCGAGCAGGCAGTTATGGGCAACAGACTTAGAACAGGCCGGTGATGTTGCCGTCGTTATCGACGTCGATGTTTTCGGCCGCGGGCACCTTGGGCAGGCCCGGCATGGTCAGGACGTTGCCGGTCAGCGCGACCACAAAGTGGGCGCCGGCGGAAACCTTGAGCTCGCGCACGGTGATGCGGAAGTTCTCGGGCGCGCCCAGAGCCTTGGCGTTATCGCTAAAGCTGTACTGGGTCTTGGCGACGCACACCGGCAGGTTACCAAAGCCGTTCTCGCGCAGCTCGGCGAGCTGGCGCTTGGCAGCCGGGGTAAAGTCGACGCCATCGGCGCGATAGACCTTGGTGGCAACAGCCTCCAGGGCATCGGCCACATCGGCACCGTCCTCGTAGGCAAACTTGAGCTCGCTCGGCTGCTCAATCAGGCGCATGACCTCATCGGCCAGGTCGAGTGCGCCCTCGCCACCCTTGGCCCAGACCTCGGACAGCTTCACATTGACACCCAGCTTCTGGCACTCGGACTCGATGAGCGCAAGTTCTGCCTCGGTGTCCGTCGGGAAGCGGTTGATGGCGACAACGCAGGGCAGACCGTAGACATTCTGGATGTTGTCGACGTGGCGCAGCAGGTTGGGCATGCCGGCCTTGAGGGCCTCAAGGTTCTCGTCATTAAGATCGGCCTTGGCAACGCCGCCGTTGTACTTAAGCGCACGGGCAGTAGCGACAATCACGACGGCGCTGGGGCGAACGCCCGTCATACGGCACTTGATGTCGAGGAACTTCTCGGCACCCAGGTCGGCACCAAAGCCGGCCTCGGTAATGGCGACATCGCCAAAACGCATGGCCATACGCGTTGCCATGATGGAGTTGCAGCCGTGGGCGATGTTGGCGAAGGGGCCGCCGTGGACAAACGCGGGCGTACCCTCGAGCGTCTGCACCAGATTGGGCTTGAGCGCATCCTTGAGCAGTGCGGCCATAGCTCCCTGGGCCTTAAGGTCGCGGGCGCGAACGGGCTCGCCGGCATAGCTGTAGCCGACAACAATCTCGCCCAAGCGCTCCTTAAGATCGTTGATGCTCGTGGACAGGCACAAGATCGCCATGACCTCAGAGGCAACGGTGATATCGAAGCCGTCCTCGCGCGGCACGCCCTGGGCCTTGCCGCCAATACCGTCGATGACGTGACGCAGCTGGCGATCGTTCATGTCGACGACGCGCTTCCAGGTGATGCGTTTAACGTCGATACCGAGCTGGTTGCCCTGCTGAATATGGTTGTCGAGCATGGCAGCCAGCAGGTTGTTGGCGGCACCAATAGCATGGAAGTCACCGGTAAAGTGCAGGTTGATGTCCTCCATGGGGATGACCTGCGCCCAGCCGCCACCAGCGGCACCGCCCTTGACGCCAAAGACGGGGCCGAGCGAAGGCTCGCGCAGGGCCACGGCGCTCTTGACGCCGCGACGACGCAGGCCGTCGGCCAGGCCGATGGTCGTGGTGGTCTTGCCCTCGCCTGCGGGCGTGGGATTGATAGCGGTCACGAGGACAAGCTTGGCCTGGTGGTCGGTCGGCTCGTTGAGCAGGGAATAGTCGACCTTAGCCTTGTCGAAGCCGTACGGAATCAGATGCTTAACGTCGACGCCGGCGTTCTTGGCCACCTCGGTAATAGGCAGCGGCGTAACAGAACGTGCGATTTCGATGTCAGTAGGCATGGGCGGTCCTTTCGTTACCGGATGAGAAAAAGACCAATCCAGCATAGCACGCGCGCGCAATGGTAAAACGCCCGTAACCGATGAATGGCGATATGTTTACCCGATGCCTAGCGATAGCCTACAGACCAGCCAAAACAAACCCGTCTCTAAACGGCTGGTTCGATACCCAAATGCTCAAAGGTGCGAAGCGTTGCCTGGCGGCCCTGGGGCGTACGAATCATCAAGCCGCACTGCAGCAGATAAGGCTCATAGACATCCTCGAGCGTTCCCGGGTCCTCGCCCACCGCGCTGGCAAGCGTCGTCAGGCCCACGGCACGGCCGGAGAACGTCTTGGCAAGCGTCTCCAAGATGCGAATATCCATCCAGTCCAGGCCGAGCTCGTCGATCTCGAAGAACTCGAGTGCCTGACGGCAGATATCGAGCTCGATGGGACCGTTGCCGCGCACCTGCGCATAGTCGCGCACGCGTTTGAGCAGACGGTTGGCGAGGCGCGGCGTGCCACGCGAGCGCGAGCCGATCTCGAGTGCGCTGGGATGGTCGATCGTCACGCCCAGGATGGTTGCCGAGCGCGTCACAATCTGGGCGAGCTCCTCAACGGTGTAGTAATCCAAGCGATACGAGATGCCAAAGCGATCGCGCAGCGGGCCCGTGAGCATGCCCGAACGGGTCGTCGCCGCCACCAGCGTAAACTTGGGAATATCCAGGCGAATCGAGCGCGCCGCCGGGCCCTTGCCGATCACGATATCGAGGGCAAAGTCCTCCATCGCGGGATACAGGACTTCCTCGACCGAACGGTTCAGACGATGGATCTCGTCGATAAACAGCACGTCACCCGGCTGCAAGTTAGTCAGGATGGCCGCCAGGTCACCGGTACGCGCGATAGCGGGGCCGCTCGTCGTCTTAATCTGAGCGCCCAGCTCGTTGGCGATAACCGTAGCCAGCGTGGTCTTGCCCAGACCCGGAGGGCCCGAGAAGATCACGTGGTCGAGCGTCTCGCCACGACTCTGCGCCGCCTCGATGAGCACGCGCAGGCTCTGTTTGATGTGCTCCTGACCGCAGTAGTCGTCCAGGCGCTGGGGACGCAGGGTACGGTCGACATCGAGGTCCTCGGGCGTCAGCTCCGAGCCCACCATGCGCTCACCGTGCGCCATGGATGCCGCCGGCGAGTTGCCGGGCGTCGCCCACAGGTCCTGAGAGTCATCGGCTTCCCACATCACGCATCCATTCCAAGTCGCTTAAGCGCCGCGCCGAGCAGATCCTCGACACGCATATTCTGCCCATCATACCCACTCAGGGCAACATCGGTCTCCTGCGGGCTAAAGCCCATGGAAAGGAGCGCCGCACGGGCGTCATCGATCGCCGAAGGAGCGGCGGCGGGAACCGGCATCGCAACCTGGCCGGGAATCACGTCGACCGGCACAAAGCCCTTGTCCTTGGCAAAGGTGCTCTTGAGCTCCAGGATCAGACGCTGCGCGGTCTTTTTGCCCACACCGGGAACCTTGGCCATACCCTTGTCGTCCTCGGCCATCACCAGGGAATACAGCTGTCCCACGGTATAGGTGGAGAGCACGGCAAGCGCCAGGCGCGGACCGACACTCGAAACGGACACGAGCCGATCGAACATCGTGCGCTCGTCTTTGGAGGAAAAACCAAAGAGCGTCATGGCATCCTCGCGCACCTGCATACGGGTATAGAGGCGCACCTCGCCGCCGGGTGCAGGCAGCGTGGCGGCAGTGCTGCCCGAGATGCCGAGCTCAAAGCCCACGCCCGATACATCGACAACGGCCGAGCTCATCGTGGCCTCGACAAGCGTTCCATGGAGCTGGGAGATCATCAGTATCCGGTTCCTCTCTGTTGATAGAACTCGCCACCGGTAAGCGCCCGGGTGCGGCTGAGGTTAACGTGACAGATGGCGCAGGCCAGAGCATCGGCGGCATGGTCGGGATGCGGGTCGTGATCGAGCTGCGTGAGCGTACGAACCATATATGCGACCTGCCGTTTGTCCGCGGCGCCGGTGCCCACAACGGCCTGCTTAATCTGCATAGGCGTGTACTCGCCAATCTCGAGCGCGCATTCCGAAAGCGCCACGAGTGCAGCGCCGCGGGCATGCGCCGTAGGGATGGCCGAGCGAACGTTGGCGCCAAAGTAAATACTCTCGATAGCAGCGGTATCGGGTCGATAACGCTCCACGACACCCTTGAGGTCGCGGGCGATATGCGACAGGCGCACCGCGAGCGGACTGCCCGCGCTGGTCTCGATACAACCGTAGGCACGGCAGCGAACCTCACCGCGCCGTTCCTCGATAATCCCCCAACCCGTATGGGCCAAACCGGGGTCGATACCCAAAATGACCAAGCCAACCTCCCCTCGCCACAAGTACGGCGCAAGACGAGGCCCCGCGCACTATTCACGAACGTCTGTTCTAGAATAACACAACGGGGCCAAGATACTCAGTTGAAGTATCGGGGTTGGGAGCGAATCCCATCCCATAGTTAGTTCTGGCTAAAGAACGGGAACTGCCGGGGATCCATCGGCGGTTGCGGCATCGGCGTGCCCTGGGGCCCACCCTGCGGTCCGCCCTGACCGCCCATCATCTTCTCGATGGCGTCCTGGACCTCGCCCTCAAACTTTTTCATACCCTCA
>CABURG010000125.1 GCA_902493835.1 uncultured Collinsella sp.
GCGATAAGGTCCGCGCACGTTTGATGAAGCAGGTTCTTCTTCACGCAACGAGCGACGACGCCGTCAAGTGGGAGAAGAACATCGCCGAGACGCTGCTTCCGCCCCAGGAGGGTTACGATGACCGCAACTGGCGCGATCCCTTTGTGCTTTGGGATGAGGAGAACGAAGAGTACATGCTCATCCTCGGCACGCGTGTGGGCGAGGACAAGCGTCTGATGACCGGCCGCCTGGTCAAGTTCACCTCCAAGGATCTGACCAACTGGGAGTTCCAGGGCGACTGGTGGAACCCGGGCCTGTACACCATGTTTGAGATGCCTGATCTCTTTAAGATGGGCGACTGGTGGTACCTCGTCTTTTCCGAGTACAGCGACGGCAACAAGACCCGTTACCGCATGTCCAAGTCCATCAACGGTCCTTGGATTACCCCCGCTGACGACTCCTTCGACGGCCGCGCGTACTACGCCGCTCGCACCGCATTCGATGGCGAGCGTCGCGTTCTCTTTGGTTGGGTTCCTACGCGTGACGAGGGCGGCGACCCCAGCTCTTACCTGTGGGGTGGCACTTTTATGCCCCTCGAGATCGTTCAGCGTGCCGACGGAACGCTCGGCACCAAGCTTCCCGAGAGCATGCTCGGCGCCTTTGGCGAGGGCAAGGCTGTCGAAGCCTTCGAGCTCTCCTGCGAGTCGGGCAAGGTCGAGCAGGTTTTGTCTGCAGACGCCGGCTCCACCTACTTGCTCGATACCGACATTGAGCTCGGCGGTAACGCTGCCGGCTTCTCGGTCAAGTTCGCCGAGGACGCCGAGACCGGTCTTGCCTATGAGTTCCGCGCCAACCTGCGCGAGGGCAAGCTCGAGTTCACGCCGGCTCCCCAGTACCCGTGGTTCCAGGTCAACAACATGGGCCTCGAGCGTCCGTTGTTCTTTAAGGGCGAGGGCACTCACCATGTGCGTCTGGTCGTCGACGACGACATCGCGACCATCTTTGTCAATGATGTTGCGCTCAACGCTCGCTTCTGCAACAAGCAGGGCCAGGGTGTGGCGCTTACCGTCACCGACGGTGCGCTCAAGTGCGCAAACGCAACGATCGCGTCTCTGTAGCGGCAACGAACCGTTTTATGATTTAGAAAAGGAATGGAGAGGAACATGGACTACAAGGCAGTGTCCCAGCAAGTCGTCGACAACGTCGGCGGACTGGAGAACATCGAGGGCGCCACGCATTGCGTGACCCGTCTGCGTCTGGTGCTCAAGGATACGAGCAAATACAACAAGGCCGAGCTCGAGAACATCGATGGCGTCAAGGGCGTGCTGTACAACAGCGGCCAGCTCATGATTATCTTCGGTACCGGTACCGTCAACAAGGTTTACGATGAGTTTATGGCTCTGACGGGCGTTAAGGAGATCAGCGCTTCCGAGGTCAAGGGCGCCGAGGCGGACAAGAAGGGCAAGTTCTTCTCGGTCCTCAAGGTATTCTCGGACATCTTTATCCCCATCATTCCCGCCTTCGTCGGCGCTGCAATCATCATCGGCCTTAAGTCGCTGATCGTTGCCAACGGCCTCTTTGGCATGGAAGGCAGCCTCGCCGATCACAGCGAGTTCCTCAAGAACCTCGCAAGCTTCTTTGCCATTATCGCCACCACGTTCGACTACCTGCCTGTCCTGGTTATGTACAGCGCGGTCAAGCGTTTTGGCGGTAACCCGATCCTGGGCATCCTCGTCGGTATCGTCATGGTTCACCCGAGCCTTATGAACCGCAACACGTTCGTTATGGACCCGACGGGTGCTGAGTACTGGAACTTTGGTCCGCTATCCATTCCCATGGTTGCTTTCCAGGGCGGTGTGTTCCCCGCAATCCTGACTGCCTGGTTTATGGCCAAGGTCGAGAAGATTGCCCAGAAGTACATCCCCGAGGTCGTTTCGTTCGTCTTTGTTCCGACCGTTACCCTGATTCTTGCTAACGTTGCCCTGTTCACCGTGTTCGGCCCGCTCGGCAACCTGATCGGCGATGTCCTCGCAGGCGTAATCGATATCCTGTACAACAGGATGGGCGTCTTTGGTGCCTTTGTCTTCGCCGCGTTCCTGCAGCCGCTCGTCGTTACCGGTACGCATCAGTTCATCCAGGGTATCGAGGCCAACCTCGTTGCCACGACCGGCTTCAACTACATCCAGGCCATCTGGTCGGTTTCCATCATCGCCCAGGGCGGCGGCGCCATCGGCATGTACCTCATTCACAAGAAGCATTCCAAAGAGCGCAACATTTGCATGTCGTCCTTTATCCCGACGCTGGTCGGTATCTCCGAGCCTGCTATCTTCGCTGCAAACATGCGCTACTCGATTATTCCGTTCATCTGCGCATGCATCGGTGCAGGCTGCGGCGGTGCTTTCGTGAAACTCTTTGAGGTGCGCGCTATCGGTCAGGGTCTGACCGGCGTTCTCGGCCTGCTTATCGTCACGCCCGAGACCCTCGTGTGGTATGTGGCTGGCAATCTCATCGCCTTTATCGTGCCAATCGTCTTGATCTTTGCCTACAACAAGGCAAAGGGCGTGCCGACCACCGATGAAGAGGGCGCTGGCGCTGGCTTCGACGTTAGCTTCTAGTTGAGCCGTTCAGTGTAATCTGAGGATAAGTCCATTTGGGGAAGGGCGTTCGACTCGTGTGAGTCGAGCGTCCTTCCCCATAGACGAGAAAGTCAACGGCGATGTTTAATCAAAAAAATAAGGTGACACGCGCGGACTATGAGCAGTGGCGTGCCGGACAGGATGAGACGGCGGGTCGCATCGCGTCCGACCCCGATAGGCTCCTGTTCCATGTGGAGCCTGAGCTTGGCTGGCTCAACGACCCCAACGGTTTGGTTCAGATTGGTGATACGTATCACATCTATCATCAATACGATCCGTTCGATGCTGCGCATGGCGGTCCAGTGCTTTGGAACCATCTGACGACAAAGGATTTTGTGACGTACGAGAATCGCGGCCTCGCGCTGTTCCCCGATTCCGATTTGGATTCGAACGGAGCGTATTCTGGTTCTGCCTTTGTACGTGATGGCAAGATTCACTACTTCTATACCGGCAACGTCAAGCATTTTGATCGCGATGATTACGACTACGTGTTGACGGGTCGTGAGCAAAACCAGATTCATATGGTTGCGGAGAACCCCGACGAATTGGGCGAGAAGCGCATAGCTGTTGGACCGGTCGATTACCCCGACGATATCGGTACGCACGTGCGCGACCCCAAGATCCTTGAGCACGATGGTATCTACTACATGGTTCTGGGCGCTCGTACGAAAGACGACCGTGGCTGCGTGCTTGTCTATACCTCGCGCAATCTTGAGGACTGGAGCTATGCGACGCGCATTGAGTTGGGCGAGAAGTTTGGCTTTATGTGGGAGTGCCCCGATCTGTTTGAGCTCGATGGCGAGCTTATTCTCGTTTGCTGTCCGCAGGGTGTGCCTGCCGATGGTTGGCGTTACCGCAATCCGCATCAGTGCGTGTGGTTCCCCATCGAGGCCGATTGGGAGGCGCCGAGCTTTAAAATCGTCGGGCAGGGCATGCCCCCGATGGTCGATGCCGGTTTTGATTTCTATGCTCCGCAGTCCTTTGAGGATGCTGCAGGCCGGCGATTGATGATCGGATGGTCGGGTTGCCCCGATGCGACGGCGGAAAACCCGACGGTGGCGCGCGGGTGGCAGTGCGCGTTGACGGTGCCGCGAGAGCTGAGCATGCGCGATGGTAAGCTCTGCCAGCAGCCGGCGCACGAGATTGAGAGGATGCGCGGCGGCTGCGTTCGTGCTGTAGGCGGAGAGACCGTCGAGGAGCCGGGCCGCCTGTTTGATCTTGTGGTTTCCTGTGAGGGCGCCAAGATGGTCGAGCTCGAAATCCGCAAGGGTGTCTTTGTGCGTTATGCGGAGGGGATGCTTACCCTCGATATGGGTAATGAAGGCTATGGGCGAGACCGGAGGTCGATTGAGCTCAGCGAGCTTCGCGACCTGCGCGTGCTTTCGGACACTACGATGGTCGAGATTTTTGCCAACGGCGGCGAGGCAGCACTTACGAGCCGTACCTATTCGCCGGCGGTTTCGGCGATGGAGCTGCACGCCGAGGGTGCGGCATCGATGAATTTCTACCGCCTCGTGCATTAACCGTGCGTGGAGCACGATTGGATTTGCTGGACGGAATGTGTCGCAGTTGTCGCGGCCAACTACCGCTTACCGCATATAGCGACCGTTTGCGGAATAAGTAACCCTCCTTAATAAACCGTGTGGAATCCTAGATAAGCACGGAGTTTTCCAGGGAGACGCTGTCCTTTGTTGTGTGCAAGGGGCGGCGTCTCTTTGGCGCTTGGACGCCGTTGTGCAACAGTGCGGCGGCGCGTGCCATGTAT
The DNA here is from genome assembly GCA_902493835.1 of uncultured Collinsella sp. Classification (GTDB taxonomy): domain Bacteria; phylum Actinomycetota; class Coriobacteriia; order Coriobacteriales; family Coriobacteriaceae; genus Collinsella. The sequence continues at coordinate 4,381 of CABURG010000125.1, forward strand.
TGAAAAGCCAATGTCGAGATGGGTCGTGATAATAATGGGCAAGTACGTAATCGTGGTTGAGTCTGGGTCGGATGTGACGCCGGAGCTCTGCGAGCGCTACGGCATCGTGCGCGTGCCCATGCATGTCACGATTGGTGACGAGACCGTCGAGGACGGCTCGATCGATCCGCTCGAGATTTATTCGCGCTGCAACGAGTTTGGCGTGATGCCCAAGACCAGCGGCTGCGCGCCTGCGGATTTTGCTCACGTGTACGACCGCATTCACGCTGAGCAGCCCGATGCGACTATTCTGCATCTCGCGTATTCCGAGGCCACGACCTGTTCGCATCAGTCCTCGAAGATCGCCGCCAAGGGTCGCGACTACGTGTTCTCTATGGACACGCGCTTTGTCTCGGTAGGCCAGTCGCTCGTTGTCGTCGAGACCGCCAAATACATCGAGGCTCACCCCGATGCCACCGTCGACGAGATCTTTGCATTTACGAATTCTGTCATGGACCGCGTGCTGCTGGGCTTTGTTCCTACCGATCTTGCCTTTCTTAAGGCGGGCGGTCGCTTGTCCAACGTCGCATTCCTTGGCGCCCATCTGCTCAAGATTAAGCCCTGCATTGAGGTGACGGGCGGCAAGTTCGTGGCGACCAAGAAGTTCCGCGGCTCTATGCTCAAGTGCGCCCGCGCCTTTATTGACCACATGGTTGCGAAGGGCGAGATTGACTACTCGCACATTGGCCTGGCGTATTCGGTGGGCCTTTCCCAGGAGCTGCGCGATGACATGGAAGTCTATGCGCATGACCTGGGCTTTAAGGACGTTACCTGGA
>CABURG010000126.1 GCA_902493835.1 uncultured Collinsella sp.
CAGCCGCACTCGCGACCATACGCAGGGCACTCACCAGCAGCTCGCGGAACAGGATGATGAACACCGACCACACGGTTACGGTACCAAAATCCAAGAACAGCAGCAGGGCAGAGAACACCAAGAGCTTATCGGCGATGGGATCCAGGAACTTGCCGAAATCGGTGATCTCGTTGCGCGAACGAGCCAGGTAGCCGTCGACCTTATCTGTGCACGACAGGATGACGTACAGAATAAAGGCAGCGGCGGCGAGCGGGCCGTCGAAGGTACTCCAATCCGTACCGGCAACGCCCGTGTGAGACAGGGCCGACACGATCATGAACACCGGAATAAAGACGATGCGCACGCACGTCACGATGTTGGCGGGCGTCCAAACACTCGTCAGTTCCTTATTGCTCTCGTTAGCCACGACGCTCTCCTACTCCACAACATGACCGATAAGCTCGTAGCAGAAGCTATCGGTAAACTCGACCGTCAGAATATCGCCCACAGATGCCTCGCTGGCATCCAGATGCACCGCACCATCGGAATCGGGCGCCTGGAACCAGGCATGTCCGATGAGTTCGGCACCGTCCTCGGTCTCCTCGATACCGTCGACGATCACCTGGGCGCGCTCACCCACGTGCGCGGCAGTCGCGGCAAAGCCGAGCGACTCGGCCAGATCCATGGCCTCCTGGGCGCGCTCGAGCTTAACATCTACGTCGACCTGGCCCTCCATCTTGGCGGCTAGGCTGCCCTCCTCCTGCGAGTAGGCAAAGACGCTCGTGTAGTCAAAGCCGACGGTGTCCATAAAGTCGATAAGATCGCGGAACTCGTCGTCGGTCTCGGTCGGGAAGCCGACCATGGCCGTGGAGCGGATCACGATACCGGGGATGCGCTCGCGCAGGTCGCGGAACAGGTCCTCGAGCTCCTGGCGCGAACCGGAGCGGCGCATGGCCTTGAGGATGCGCGCGTCGCAGTGCTGCACGGGGATATCGATATAGGGAAGCACCTCGGGCGTATCGCGAATGGTCTCGATAAGCTCGTCGGTCATGCCCTCGGGCTGCAGGTAAAGTACGCGGACCCACACGTTATGAGGACGCACCGCCTCAGCAACGGCCTGCAGCAGCTGCGCCAGATTGCGCGGCGCGCCCTCGGCGAGGTCCTCGTCGGCAAAGTCGGTACCCCAAATGCCCGTGTCCTGACCAATCAGTACGATCTCGCGCACACCACCGGCGACCAGATCGCGCACCTCGGAGATAATGCTCTCGGCATTGCGCGAGTGATAACGACCGCGGATATACGGGATCATGCAGAAGCTACAGAAGCGGTTGCAGCCATCGGAGATCTTGACGTAGGCGACAGCGCCCTCGACGGTGCGCTTGACCTGCGGAATATAGGCGGCAATCTCGCGCTCGACACCCAGCACGTCATCGATGACCGCCACGATGCCGTCTTCCTAGTCGGCCTTCACAAAGGCCGCGACCTCGGGCAGCTCGTCGGGCAGATCGTCGCCGTAGCGTGACGGCACGCAGCCGCACATGACGATCGGGCAGGAACGAACGCCGTCCTGCACCTCATTGGCAAGCTCAAGCGTGGTCTCGATGCTCTCGGACGTTGCAGAGGCAAGGAACGAGCACGTATTGACGATAGCGATATCGGCATCCTGCGGATCGAATGCCTCCTCGTAGCCCGCGGCAGTCAGCAGCGAACGCATACGGTCGGTATCGACCTCGTTCTTGGCGCACCCGAGGGTGATATAGAGTACGGAGCCCAACGGAGTATCCATGTTGGAGAGCGGTCCTTTCGAATGAATTAGCGGTAATTGGTGAACTGCAGCGGCTGACCGTAGTCCTGGTCGCGCAGGAACTGGATCACGGCCTGCAGCGCATCCTTGGAAGCAGAGGAAACACGCAACTTGTCGGCCTCAATAGTCACCTTGACCTTGAGCTTCTGATCCTTGATGTCCTTATTGATCTTCTTGGCAGTCGTCTGGTCGATACCCTCGACGATGTGACCGAGCACGCGAACGGTACCGCCCGATGCAGCCTGGGGTGCATCCCAGGACACGGCCTTAAGATCGATGCCGCGCTTGATGAGCTTGGAGCTCAGGACATCGATGATCTGCTTGGAGACAAAGTCGGCCGGAGCGTTGATCGTAAAGAGCTTGTCGCCCTTCGAAAGCTCTATGGTGGCGCCGGAGTCCTTGAGGTCATAGCGCTGGGAAATCTCGCGCGTGGTCTGCTGGAAGGCATTGTCGACCTCCTGCATATTGACCTCGGACACGACGTCGAAGCTGGAATCTTTAGCCATGGTTAATCCTTTCGTTTACGAGCGGCTTAGTAGCTGTCGTACGAATAGTCGTCTGGATAGGACGTAGTCTGCCCGTCGGTGGCGGTGTCTGTGCCGTCCGTGGACTGGGCGTCGGTTCCATCGGTTCCATCGGTTCCATCGGTTCCATCGGTTCCGTCGGTACTTTCGGTGCCATCGGTACCGTCAGTGCTCTCGCCGTCCTCGGAGTCGGTCGTCTCCTTCTTGGGAACGGTGATCGTCACGCGTGCCACGCCCGACGTCTTAGTGTCGTAGCGGACCTTTTCGCCGTTCTTGGTAACGGTGACATCGGAAGGCTTGGACGTGGTGATCTCGATCGAGGACTCGGGCGTGTATTCCTGCTCAAAGGGGCCGGTCGCCTGGGCGCCATAGACCGACTTGCCATCGACCTTGACCTCAATCCAAGCAGTCTTGCCCTTGGCAACGGAGATCTTGACCTTTGTGACCTCGTTTTCTTCCTTCTTGGCCGTCGTCTTGGCGGCGTCCGAATCGGTGGACTCGTCCGTCGTCTCATCGGCATCTTCATCCTCATCGACGGATTCGGTCTTCTTGGAAGACTTCTTAGTCGTTGTCTTAGTGGCAGCGGGCGTCTCGGGAGTCGACTCGGGCGCCGAGGAGCCGCAGCCACGCAGGAGCACCACGATGAGTACGATCAGCAGCAGCGCCACGGCACCGATACCGGCGTAAACGATACGAGGATCGAGACCGTTGTTCTGGGGAGCACGCCCACCGCCGCGTCCACGATTGGAACCACCGCGACCAGCGCCTTGGGGCATACGACCGCGGTTATTGTCGGAACGTCCGCGATAGCTACCCTGGCGCTGCATATTGCGCTGGCCTGAGCGGGGGGCGAGCTCGCCCCGACCCTGGTAGTTGCGCTGGCCCGAACGAGGCGCTGAGGAGCGCTGGCTATAAGGCTGCGACTGAGACCGAAGGCGAGGCGTCACCTGCGTAGTATCGGCGTCTGCATAGCCGCCGCGCGGACGACCGGAAGAAACGCCACGGTACCCGCGATCGGAATAACCACCATCGCCATAGCCGGCACGAGGGTCTCGAGCGACACCGCGGGCAGCGGGGAGTGCACGCTCCTCGGGCGCCGGCGTACTGCGAAAACGATCGCGCTGGGAACGAATCTCCTCGCTCGAGCCCGTTTCGGTAACATAGCCAGCCTGCTGAGGGCGCTGGCCATAACGCGTCGAACGCCCGCCTTGAACCATAAGGAACCGGCCGTTATCGACCGAGGAACGCGAATTGACGTAGCCGGCGGCGTCCTGAAAACGACCACCCTGCTGCGACGTCTCGCGCTCATATGCCATCAGATCGTCAAAATAAGCGTTGACGACCTCCCGCGGATTGAGGCCCAAAAAGCGCGCATAGCTCGAAATCATGCCCTGCGCATAGCCGCGCGGAGGCATCGATGCAAAATTGCCATTCTCGAAAAACTCGATGATCTGCGGCCTGATTTTGATGGTGTTGGCGACCTGCTGAATGGAAAAGCCCATTCGGCGACGCTGCTCGAGCAGCATGTCACCAAAGCGTGCAGCCATCAGAATCCTCCAAACTCACGATCTTCACGTGCCATCTCGGCGTCGACGGATTCCAGCGCGGCAAGGCCTTCTTCATCCAAAAGGACCTCGCGCGGCTTGGAACCGTCGGGCGGTCCGACGACACCTTTTTCTTCCAGCATGTCCATAATACGCCCGGCGCGCGCATAGCCAACCTTCAGGCGGCGCTGCAGGCCAGATGTGGAGCCCAGCTGCGATTCCACCACAATATGAGCGGCTTCCCAAATAAGCGGATCGTCGTCCTGAGGCTCGGCAACGCCGGTGCGCACGATGCCGCCGCCACCTGCCATGGACATGGAGGCAGGCGCCACAGCCGACAGGATCTCCTCATGGTAGTCGGGCTCGCTTTGCGACTTAACGAACTCGACAATCTCGTTGATCTCGTCATCCGAAACAAAGCAGCCCTGGATACGACGGGGCTTGCCCCAGTCGACCTTTGAGAACAGCATGTCACCCAAGCCGGTGAGCTTTTCGGCACCCATCTGGTCGATGATGACGCGGGAGTCGATGCCCGTTGCGACGTTGAAGGCGATACGGTTGGTAATGTTTGCCTTGATGAGACCCGTCACCACGTTAGAACTCGGACGCTGAGTCGCCACGATAAGGTGGATACCGGCGGCACGGCCCAGTTGGGCGATACGCACAATCGACGCCTCGACATCCTTGCCGGCAACCATCATCAGGTCCGAAAGCTCGTCGATGATGATGACCAGGTAGGGCATCTTTTGCGGCGGGTTATCGTAATGCTCAAACTCGCCGGCGGCCTGCTTTTCGTTATAGGTCGAGATCTTGCGCACGTTCAGGCGCTCGAAGACCTTCAGACGGCGCTCCATCTCGGACACCGCCCACTGCAAGGCACTCGCGGCCTGCTTGGGCTCGGTCACTACGGGCACGTAAAGATGCGGAAGGCCGTTATAGCCTGCGAGCTCGACGCGCTTGGGGTCGACCATAATCAAGCGAACGTCCTCGGGGAGCGCGCGCATGAGCAGGGTCGTGATGATGGAGTTGATCATGACCGACTTACCGGAACCCGTGGTACCGGCGATCAGCAGGTGGGGCATCTTGGCGAGGTCGGCGACGACCGGCGTGCCCTCTGCATCGCGGCCGATGGCAAGCTCAAGCGGACCGCCCTTAACATAGGGCAGCACGTCGCCCAAGTTGACGTTCTGACGCTTGCGATTGGGGATCTCGATACCCACGAGCGAGGTGCCGGGAATCGGCGCAAAGATACGCACGGACTGAGCAGCAAGCGAAAGCGCGATGTCGTCCTCAAGGCTCGAAATCTTGCTCACG
>CABURG010000127.1 GCA_902493835.1 uncultured Collinsella sp.
AAGGGTCCCCTCGACCCCTACGCGCTGGAGCTGTGCCGCGGTGCCTACGAGCACATCGACCGCATCGACTGCGCCCTGCGCTCCGTCGCCAAGAACTGGGATCTTATGCGCATGCCCGGTGCCGACCGCAATCTGCTGCGCATCGCCGTCTATGAGATGCGCTTCCTCACCGACGAGGAGGTCTCGGATGCCATCGTGATCAACGAGGCTGTCGAGCTTGCCAAGGCCTATGGCACCGACCAGTCCGCGTCGTTTGTCAACGGCGTGCTGGGCAAGATCGCTCGTAGCGAGGAGCTGCCGGGCGAGGACCTGTATCAGGATTTGCTGGCCGAGGACCGTGCCCGCGAGGAGGCCCAGGCTGCCGAGGCTGCCGCCAAGGTTGCCGCCGCTCAGGCTGCGGCCGGCGTTCTCGACGAGGATGCCGAGGTCGCCGAGGTCGAGACCGGTACCGTCGAGGAGTAGCCATGCCAGAGGGTTCCGTCCGCAACTTCGACGAGATCTCGGACCGCTTGGACCAGATTATCGCGACCGTTCGCTCCAAGGATACGTCCCTGGAGCGTTCGCTCGATCTGTTTGACGAGGCGATCGAGCTGGGCTCCCGTGCGGTCGATATGGTCGACAAGTTTGAGCTGACGCCTCGTGAGGCCGATAAGCTCGAGCAGGAATACGATGAGGATGCGGCAAACGAATCCAAGGATAGCCAGGCCGCGTCTCCGGATACGAATGGTTGATGGCATTCATGAAACGTGTGCGTCTTGATGACGAACTGATTTCACAGGGCATCTGCGCCGATCGCGCGGATGCCCTTCGCACTCTTATGGCCGGCTTGGTCTCGAGTGGCGGCGAGCGTTTGACCTCGCCGGGCCTTAAGGTGACGCCGGGCCTGCCGTTGCACGTGAAGGGCCGTATTCCCTATGTGGGGCGCGGCGGGCTCAAGCTCGAGGGCGCGCTCGATGCGTTTTGTATCGATCCCACGGGCCTTGCCTGCCTCGATGTGGGATGCTCCACGGGCGGCTTTACCGATTGCCTGCTCAAGCGCGGCGCCGCCACAGTCGTTTCGGTCGATGTGGGTCGCGCTCAGTTTGATTGGTCGCTGCGCCAAGACGATCGCGTGACGCTCCACGAGCGCACTAATGTGACGCAGTTGCCCGAGCTCGGCTACGGCGGCGCTATCGACCTGGCCGTGTGCGATGTGTCGTTTACGAGTATCGCGAATGTCATCGACGCCGTGCTGGCGTGCCTGAAGCCTTCGGGTTCGTTTTGCACGCTGGTAAAGCCGCAGTTTGAGGCGCCGGCTGCGCTGGTGGGCGAGGGCGGCATCGTGACCGACCCTGTCGTCCGCCGCGATACGCTCGTGGCGGCGATTGAACTCTTTGCTGCCAAGGGCCTGTTCCCGCTCGACGTGTGCGTGTCGCCCATCCATGGCGCCAAGGGCAACGTCGAGTTTTTCCTGTACGGAACGAGGTTTGCCCCCGGCGAACGCACCGACGATGAGCTGCAATCCCAGGTATCGGTTTTGAGCGAGAAAGCTGCAACGCTATGAAGGTCTTTCTGGTTCCCAATTTCTACAAGCAAGAAGCGGTCGAGAGCGGCCTGATGCTCGAGCTTTGGCTTTCGCGCCAGGGCTACGAGGTCACATGGGCTGCCGACCAGCGCTCCAAGATTCAGAGCGCGCCCGATGTTGACGATGCCGACCTGGTCATTACGCTCGGCGGCGACGGTACGCTGCTGCGCGCGGCTCGTATCCTCAACTACCGCGAGATTCCCATTTTGGGTCTTTCCTATGGTCATTTAGGCTTTTTGACGGCCGCGAGTCCCGAGGAGCGCGACATTTTGCAGGTCGTGAGCGATGCCCTGTCCGGCGAGCTCCATGTGAGCCGCCGTGCCACCATCGCCGCCGATATCGTTTCGGTTCGCGAAGACGGCACGAAGGATGTCGTGCGCACGTTTGCCCTCAACGATATGGCGCTTACGCGCGGGCCCCTGTCCGATATGGTCGAATTCGACATCACGGTGTCCGGCCATCATATCGACCGCCTGCGCGGTGACGGCGTGGTTGTATCGACGGCGACTGGCTCCACCGGCTATGCGCTTTCCGCCGGCGGCCCCATCGTCAGCCCCGATTACACGGGCATGGTCTGTGTGCCCATCGCTCCGCATACCATTCAGGCTCGCGCCTTTTTGACCTCGCCGAGCGATGTCGTGGAGATCTTTATGTCCGATGATCGCCCGAGCGTTCCGGCGATTGCCATCGATGGACAGTTTATTACCTGCGATGGCACGGTCGAGAGCGTGGCTGTGCGCCGTGGTCCCGGCGATGTGCTGCTGCTGGATTATGGTCCCGAGAGTTTCTATAACTCGGTGAGCCGCGTGTTCTACGGAGTGCGTCATGATCGATGAGCTGCAGGTTTCCAACATTGCGCTCATTCGCGAGGCGACGTTGGTTCCGAGCGCGGGCCTTACGGTTTTGACCGGAGAAACCGGTGCCGGTAAGACCGCGCTGCTCTCGGCACTCAAGCTCATTTTGGGCGAGCGTGCGGATTCGTCGACGGTGCGCGAGGGCGAGGCACTTGCCAGCGTCGAGGCGCGCCTGTTTGATGGCCCGCACGACACGGAGGGTTTCACCGTGCAGCGCAGCCTTTCTGCCGAGGGCCGCAGCCGTGTAAAAATTGACGGCCGCATCGCCAGCGTGCGCGAACTTTCGGAGCGCGTCGGCGTGATGATGGATCTTTGCGGTCAGCACGAGCACCAGCGCCTGCTCGACCCGGCGCATCATGTTGCCATGGTCGATGCCTGGGCAGGGCGCCCGGCACTCGAGGCGCTCGAGAAGTATCGCACCTGCTTTAAGGCTTCGCGTGCCGCCGCCAAGGAGCTTCGCCGTGTGGAGGAAGCCTCACGCGCGCAGGGGAGTCGCGTCGAGGAGGCGCGCTTCGCCCTGGAGCGCATCGCCGAGGTCGACCCCAAGCCGGGTGAGTATGAGGAGCTCGAGGAGCTGTTGCCGCGCTCCGAGCATGCCGAGGTGTTGGTGGCCACGGCCAACGATGCCCATACATCGCTTGCAGCTGAAGGGGGAGCGCTCGATGCCGTGAACAGCGCCGTGGCAGAGCTTTCCCGTATGGCTACCGTCGATCGCAAACTGGGTGACATTGCCGATGCGCTTTCGGATGTCTGCATCTCCCTTGAGGATTGCGCGAACGAGCTTCGTTCCTATCGCGATGGCGTCGCCTTCGACCCGCGCGAGCTCGCTCGCATGCGTGAGCGGTATTCCGACCTCAAGGGTCTGTTGCGTCAGTGGGGTCCCACTATGGACGATGTTTTTGCCATGCGCGATCGCTCACAAGAGCTGCTGTCCCTGGTTGATGATGGCGATGAGCAGATCAAAAAGGCGCGTGAGGCACTCGGGAGCGCCGAGCGCGAGTTGTTTGCCGCTGCCAAGGCACTTAAGCGCGCTCGCAATACGGCGGCCCCGCGCTTCTGCCACGAGGTTGGCCGCCAGATGGCGCGCTTGGAGATGGGTAGTGCCGAGCTCGTCTGGGAGTCGCGCGATCTTCCCCGTGCTGAGTGGACGCCCGTTGGTCCTTCGAGCTACGAGCTGCTATACCGCAGCGGTGCCGGTTTGACGCCGCGCCCCCTGCGTCGAATTGCGTCGGGCGGCGAGCTCAGCCGCGTCATGCTGGCAAGCAAGGTTGTCCTCGGTAACGCGGACGGTGTCGATACGCTGGTGTTTGACGAGGTTGATGCTGGTGTCGGTGGCTCCACGGCGCGTGCACTCGCGGGCGTGCTGGCTGATCTCGCCGCTACGCATCAGGTGATTGTCGTAACCCACTTGGCGCAGGTCGCCGTCATGGCCGACAAGCATTATGTTGTCAGCAAGGAACCGGGCGATGTTCCCCAGACGCATTTGGACGAGGTAACCGGCGAAGCGCGTACCGCCGAGATCGCCCGCATGTTGAGCGGCGATCAATCGGAGGCGAGCTTGGCCCACGCAAAGCAGATGCTTGAAGAAGCTCGAGGCTAGGTTGTATCACCGGTGTTGGTGGGACAAAATAGACTGAATTTTTTGTCCCACTACGCTTTTTACTCCACAACCTTATCCGGCTGGATGAGCTCCTCGTAGTAGCTGATATGCTCGCGAGCGTCTTCAATCTCGGGCAGCAGGAAGTTGTAGATTACTTCGATGATCATCGTGGCGCTGATCTTAGAGAACGCAAAGTCGCCTGTCGTCAGCAGCGCTTCGTGGTTGACGGTATTAAAAGTGTAGTCTGCCAGACGTGCGAGCGGGGATTTGCTGTCGCTGCTGATGACGACTACGGTTGCGCCGCAGTTGCGAGCCGCTTTTGCCATGCGATTCAGTCGGCGCGATTTGCCGGAGTTTGAGATTAGCACGATGACGTCACCCGGGCGTAACGTGAGCGCAAAGCCGATTGATGTCTCGCTAATGGTGCTCGCCATGCAGCGCAGGCCCAGCTGCGAAAACTTAAACGTCGCATCGAGCGCGACCGCGTTCGTATTGCCCACAGCTGCAAACTCAATAACCCCTGCATGCTTAAGGGCATGCACAACAGCCGCCAGCGTATCGTGGTCGATTCCGTCGATGGTCGCATTAAGCTCGCTCACCTTGGCAGCCAAGATGTTCTTGAGGCTCTGCTCCATATTGTCGAGCGAGACCTCGTCAGTCAGGCCCTCGTTGCGCTGGCTTTCCAAATCCCTCGCCAACGAAAACTGAAAGCTGCGGAAGCTGCCAAAGCCAAGCTTGCGGCAGAAGCGCGAAACGGTCGCCTCGGACGTGGTGGCGGCGCGTGAGAGCTGAGCGGCCGTGAGGCGCGGCGCCTCGGACTGGTGCTCCAATATATAGTCGACAATGCGCTGCTCGGACTCGCTGTATCCCTGATGGGTGCTTATGAGGGAAAGTGCGCTCTTGCTACTATCGGTCATGGATGGCTCCTGGTTGGCATGAAAATCTAATTTGATTTGCAATGCCATAGTATACGGGCATTTCCAATTACAAGATACACCTTGCCGTTTCAAGTGTTGATGGTAAACTTTCACCTACCGTTTACGGTTATGAAAGAACCTTTCACCGGAGAATTGCACCTTGCCTCTTCTCACGCGGACGGTAGGTTGGTATCTTTCAGTTGTGGAAAAACGCGCATCGAA
>CABURG010000128.1 GCA_902493835.1 uncultured Collinsella sp.
AAGGAAGGCCCCAATCTACCCGCCACAAAACATCAATCACTGATACCTTACACCTCAACACAACAGGAGCGAAGATTTGCCAATGAGACTGCTTTAAGATTGCCTTGGGCCAATACGGTCTCAAGCTCTTCCTACAAGAGAGTCGGAATCGGACATCTCCTCCGACGAATCTGGCAATCGGGCGATTGAAATATCTTTTTCAACCGCCCGATTGCCACAATAGATTGGAGCGTCCGCCCGCAAACGACCTCGTTTTACACCCACCAAATCCTTTGCCTTTTGTCGCCTAGGCTAGAATAATCGCTCATAATAACGCAACCAGCCTGCTCGCTTGAAGAAACCTAAGCCCGTAATGTAGATGTGCAAACTTCCGGACGCCTTGCGCGGCATAGCGCGTATAAACTTCGTCAACCGCCTCAGAAATACCTGAGTATCGCGCCAGGGCAAAAGCATACGACGTCGCCGCCATACCCCGCACCCATTCGGAACGCGGACTAATTGAATAGCTGCACAGTATCATCATACATGCATCTAGACCTGATTCCCCAAGTAGCCGACGTATTGATGCGAGCATCGTGGGTCGCCCCTACGCCATCGTCGTCACCCCTATTAGCAGTATTTAGTGTTTTCCTCTAAATGCGTATCGCCACCCTTAAGAATATGAAGTGTTATATCCAGACCCGATTGTCCCCCATCCCCAACGAAGGGATAAGGAATCTCATCCGGAATCGGCAGTAACGGAGGATTCACAACGACAAGCGAAAAACATGAGTCATCTCACAGAGGGGAGTAAAGGCTCCCCTCAAGCACCCTAGTTTCGTCATCCAAAGAGTTGATGGCAGTGTTCTTCTTACAAAGGTCGACAACAAAAGGGTTGATTTCTACAGATGTTACATCCATGCCACAGTTGGTAAGTATCAGGCCCTGTATTCTGGGGCCAGAACACAAATCGAGAGCCTTCCGTGCGCTCTGCGGTGTAAGGCGCCAATCTCAGCAAATCTGTCCCACAATACTGCGCTGAAGAACAAGACGGAACCCCTGAACCAAACTCCCCTATACCTTTTTAAGGCTAAGACAGGCAAGTTCACGCACCCGGCATATTCCAGAATAACATCCTATTGTTTTAGATGCTCTACAAGCATGAACAGCCGCGAATCGGAAAGATCTTCTAGTTTCGCCCCGACTGACCGCCAAGGGCCAAAATGGCCTCTCCATCCCCAGGCGACCGGCTCTGGCGCGCAGAGAAGTGCCCCCAAGTGCCGGCAGAAAAGGAACGCCCCTAACTGCCGGCTAGAGGGCACCGAAGAGAATGGCGTAGGTAGTGGATTCGCCGAGCTTGAGCTCATCGCCGGGATTGAGCTGGGCGGAACGGCCGGGCTCGACCTGAATGCAAACGCGCGTGGCCCCGTTTACCACCACGGTTCCGTTGGTGGACGACAAGTCCTCGACGTGCCAGATATTTTGAGCATCGCACCAGATATGGGCATGGCGGGCCGAGACATCGTCGCCGACGTCGGTAATATCGCCCTCACCAGTGGCCAGCGCGCCAATCTCAACACCCTGCTCACTCGGCTGAATCCAGCGCGGGGCGCTCACGACAAAACTGTTTTGCACGCGCAGCAAGCCCAAGGGGTGCGCCGGGGCGGGTTCGCGTTCGCCCGCGGTCATCGACATGCCAAGCGAGCGCGGCGTGGAGGTGCCTCCGCCACAGGTCGCGTGCGCGTAGTCGATGGCATAGTTCACCGAGGACCGCACATCCGCCGAACAGCCGACGGCGACAAACAGCACCAGCACGGCCTCGGCGCGCTCGGCAGGCATGAGTTCTGCCGCCTGGGACAGGCGATCGAGCGCGTTGCGATAGAGATTCGTGTCCTGGTGGCACTCTTCGAGCGCGCGTACCATCGGTTCACCTGCAGGACCGCACACCATATTGATCACTGCCGTGGAGTCCATGGGATTTCGCTGGCGCAGGGCCAGTTGCGACATAATACGCGCAGCCGAGGTACCGTATTCGGCAAAGTAGCGCTGCTGAAGCGTGCCGACCGGCGCGCGAACGATAAAGCGGGAAACCCAAGAGCGATCGGCGGCTCGGCTCTGCGGGCTGCGGCCGTCGGCGAGCGGACGGGACGAAAGCACCAAGCCGCACAGCTCGATATGGCTCAGATGCGCCGCGCGCTTAAAGATGTCAAACATGGCCCCGCATGGGGTGAGCTCAACTTGAGATGCCATGACCTAGGCCTCCTTGGTCGTAGAAATAGAATCGGACGATACTTCGACAGGTCCGCCAAAAGTACGGGCAGCTGCGGCTCCACCGGCAAGCGGAGTCGCCATCTGGGCTTTTGTGCGTCGCGGTGCCGAAACGGGAAGTTCAAAGGCAAAGCCCATCGCAAGCAAAAACCACGTAAGCGTATAGGTTGCAACCAGAGCGGCAACAAGGCCGCCCATCACGGCGCGTTGGGAAAATACGCTACATGCAGCCACAACCAGCACCGGAACCTCGCAGGCAGAAAGCGCAAGCACACCCTGCAGGAAGCCCGAGCGCCGATCGCGCGCAAGTGCCCCCGCGGTAACGCCGGCTATGCCTGGCAGCGCCAACGCCAGTGCGGCAATAATACCCGGTAGCGACCCAGACCACACGAGCGATCCCAAAGTCGCCGTCACGCGAGCGCCCGACGCCAGCAGTGCGGCCGAAACCACGACCACAGCCCAAACCACGCCACAGACGACCGTCGCGCCGACCATCAGCGCGCGACGAACCGCGCGGCCAGACGCATCCATGGGGCACGGCGTGAGCGGCTCGCCGCGGAGCGAACGACCGACATTTTGCGCATAGTGGTCACAAAACGCCGAGAGCGCCGCCTCGACCGCCGCCGGCTCGGGACGGTCTTTTTGATGGCTGGACAGACAGGCCATCACCACGTCGAACAGCTGGACATCGACAAACGCCAGCGCATCGCGTAGCTCTTCGGAATCCGGCTCAAGCCCTAGCTGCTGGGCCTGCTCGGCCGCGGCGAGCGCCACATCGGGCTCACGACGAAGCAGCTGAGTCAAATCACAACCGGGCGCATGGACACCAATGGGATAGTCGGGCCGCGTGTCCATCTTGAGACGATAGGGGCTGGCGATGTCGCGCGTCTTTTTGCGCGAACCCGAGGTGCCCGAAGTGCCCGGCGCGGCTTCGTATGGCGCGACGCCGGCAATGAGCTCGTAAACCGTGCTTGCCGCGGCATAGACGTCGATCGCCGGCGACATACGCAAAGCGCGCAGGTCGGGAATATCGTCGGTGAGCATCTCGGGCGGGGCATAGGCAACCGTCGCGCGACGCAGCGTGGCATAACGCTCCGTAAACGACGCCTTGCCGCCGGTACCGGCCACGGCCGACGCAGGCTCGAGCGCCAGCGACGAGCCAAAGTCGATCAGGCACAGGTCAAAGGTGCCCTCGGCAAGCTGTCGGTCAAGCGGCAGGCGCGTCGTACGCACCATAATATTAGCGGGCGAGATATCGCGATGGACAAAGCCCTCGCCCACCAGGCTCATACGGCAGAGCAGATCGAACAGGTCGCGACCCAGACGCGCCGCCACAAGCGGCGACAGGCGTCCGGCATCGTCCACGGCAAGTCGCGAACGCAAGCGGGCAAGCGTCTCGCCCTCGACCCATTCCATGACAATTGCAGGCACACCGTCGACCTCGCCCCAGCCATAGAGGCGGGGAAAGCCCTTGAGGCCCGAAAGGGCGCGATGGCATTCGTATTCCTCGCGAAACGCTGCCTTGAACTTGGCGATCAGCGCCTCGTGAGCGGCATCGTCGTCGAACTCATCGCGCGCCGGCAAGATGAGCTGCTTGAGTGCCACGGCCTCGCCTTGGGCGTTGACGGCACGCGTCACGCGGCCGATACCGCCACGGCGCATGGTGGCATCGTCGGCAAACAGCATCGTAAAACGACGCAGATAGGCAGGCAGTTCGTCCTGACCGAGCGCAATGGCCGGCTCAAACCCGTCGACACGCGCAAGGCGCAGGCCGACCATGGGATCGCGACCGAGCGATTGTGGTGTGGTGGATGCAAGATCGGTCATCATAGGGCAAGCGCCGCCACGTTATTGTTGAAGTTACCGAGCGCGACGTCATCATCGCCGTAATGGCCGACCCATTGACATAGGTTGGTGTAACAGCCCCACAGATTGGCATACTGCTGATACCACTTTGACCGGGGCGAGAATGTCTGACGACCGAACTCGGCTCGAATGACAAACATCTCCCCGACCAGGCTGTCGCACGGTCTGGGATCTCCCGTAGAGTTATAGGTCGAGACCACGTCATTGGCACGAGAAACATAGCCGTCGAGCATGTTGTACTTGGTCAGAAGCCAACTGTGAATGCCCTCTTCTTCAGCAGCGGAAAGGCCACCGGAGTTTGCATCGTTGTCAGTGTTGCCGCCCGTCGAGCCGCCGTTTCCAGACCCTCCGGTAGAGGAACCCGACCCAGAGCCGCCGCCCGAACTCGATGAATCCGAGCCGGAGCCAGAAGTATCCGAGCTACCGGGCTTTCCGGACTGCTGGGCGTCCTGCTCCTTTTGCTGCTCGACCTTATTCACCGTTGCCGCCACGCTATTGTTGGACAACCGATCGATGATCTTGGTGTTGGTGAGCACGATGGTTTTGCCATTGGCAAGCGTGACTTCGTTGTCCGGGGCCTCGGCGCCGTCCGCACCGTCGGTGCCAAACACAATATGCGCGACCACACTTGCCCAAGCATATCCAGTCGTGGTACCCAGATCACTTTTGACCTCATGCCCCACACGCGGTTCGCGTGCGGCATGCGCCTGCATCATGGACGGCACGGTCATGCCATAGGCAGAAACGCCAGCTATGACCAGCACCAGCGAGCACAATAGCAGTGCGTACGCCCGCGGCGCCAAGCCCAGTCGGCGTCGCATGCGCACCGCGGCGCCGCGCTTTGTCTGAGTGCCACCGGGCCGCATGCGTTCTCCTCCAATCAGAACCACCCTTAAAAAGGGTGGTTTGCTCTTAGGGTATAACCCACGGGCCCCGGGCTCGCGTCTAAAGGCGCGGGCCCGGACTTCGTCCAGGCCTAGTGCATCTTGACCCGTGG
>CABURG010000129.1 GCA_902493835.1 uncultured Collinsella sp.
CGACACCGCTCGCGGACAGCGAGGCGGCAGTGCGGTCGGACGTGGCGGCGAAGCTCTTGTGCTCCACACCTTCAAGAATCTGCTCGTCGGTCATGGTCTCGTCGGCCATGGAATACCTCTTTCTAGACAGCCCGAGCTAGCGCAGCTGGGCGTAATGGTTGTAAATCGTAATAGCCGTGGGATAAAGATAGCACCCGGACTGGATCACATAGACCAGACCCTGCGCAAAACAGGAGAAGAACAACTCATCGAGCGTCGACTCCCCCACCATCTTGCGCAGCGCATGCGCATAGTCGCCGTGGCGGTTGGGCTCGATGGCATCGGCCACAAAGACCACCATATCGAGCGGCGTCATGTCGCAGGCACCCACGGTGTGACGGTCGACAGCCTGGAAAACGGCCGGCGACAGCTCGGGAAAAAGCTGCGGAAGCTCATAGGCGGCAACAGGGCCATGCAAAAGCGGCGTCGCGGCGGAAGGAGAGCCGGCAATCTTAATGCCGTAATGCAGAGCGCGCGTGACCAGCTCGTCGTCGGAGAGCACTTTGTCCCAGTCATGGATCAGGCCGGCGGCAGCGGCATCAAAGCGGTCAACGCCGTAAACCTCGGCCAGATGAAGAGCGGTCTCGGCAACACCCAACGAATGCACATAGCGCTTGCGCTTATCCTTCATGCGAACATCGAGCAGCTCTTGAATGCGCTTGAGCAGCGCGCGCTCATCGCCCTCAAACTGATCCTCTACCGACAACGTAGACCCCCATCACTCAAAATCTTCTTGGCCCAAATCGGCATATAGCCTGCGTTTGCGAATGTAGCCGAGCACGGACTCGCTCGTAAGATAGCGCACGCTCATACCGCGGGCAACACGCTTGCGAATGTTCGTCGAGCTGATCGCTAGCGCCGGAATCTGAATATAGCGCACGTCGAACGGCAGCCCCGACTCTTTGATTCGGGCACGCGCCGTATCGATATCAAAGCCCGGTCGTGTCGCCGCAATAAAGGTAGCAAGCTCAGCGATTCGTTCGGCATCATGCCAGGTAACAATATCGATAATCGCGTCGGCGCCCGTAATAAAGTAGAGCTTTACCTGCGGCGGGTAAAAGTCGCGAAGGGCATGAAGCGTATCGGCCGTATAGGTTACGCCCGGACGGTCGATCTCGAACCGGCTCGCCAAAAAGGCCGGGTTCGCGGCGGTGGCGAGGACCGTCATGGCATAACGGTCCTCGGCAGGCGTCACCGGCTTGTCAAGCTTAAAGGCAGGAGAGCCCGCCGGCATAAAGAGCACGGCGTCCAAGTCGAGCGACTCGCGCGCCTGCTCGGCGGTCACCAGGTGCCCGTAATGGATGGGATCAAAGGTGCCACCCATAATGCCGAGCCTAAACTCCTGCCCGTCCTCTAGAGGAAGCTCGGGCAGACCGATTCCACCGCGCAGCGACATGGTTTACTCGCCCTCCGAGGTCTCGGCATCGTCTGCGACGTCCGCCGAATCGACAACCTCGACGCCCTCATCCGCAGCATCGGCCACGTCAATGGCTTCAACGGCAACGTCCTCACCAGCATCCTCGAGCTCCTCGTACTCCGAGAAGTCCTCAGCGCCCTCAAAGTCAAAGGCGCGCTGGCAAATGCGGACCTCGTCGCCCGCACGGCAACCGGCCTTCTCGAGCGCATCGTCGACACCCATACGCGCAAACTTATGCTGCAGGTAAATGACGGCTTCCTCGTTTTCCCAGTCGGTCTGGATGACCATGCGCTCGATGGCACGACCGACCACGCGGAAGGCACCGGGTTCTTCCTGAACAATGCGGAAACGCTTCTCACGCTGCAGGCGGCGACGCTCCCACTCATCGTCGCGCAGAACGACCGGCTCATCGGAGACAGCCAACTCGGCGCGCAGCTTAGCCACCTGCTCGCCCACGGCAAGCATCAAAGTATTGAGACCGGCGCCCGTCACGGCAGACACGGCAAAGAACATATGGCCGTCGTCGAGCGCGGCACGCTTGAGGTCGGCAATCTTGTCGGCCGTGCCCGGCGCGTCGCACTTGTTGGCAACGACGATCTGCGGACGCTCCGAGAGCTCTGCGCCATACTGCTCGAGCTCACGGTTAATGATGTGGTAATCCTCGACCGGATCGCGATCCTCAAAACCACCCGTCATGTCGACGACGTGCATGATCAGGGCCGTACGCTCAATGTGGCGCAGGAACTGGTGACCCAGGCCCTTGCCCTCGCTCGCGCCCTCGATAAGACCGGGGACGTCGGCAACGACGTAAGAATATTCACCGGCACGCACCATGCCCAGATTGGGCACGAGCGTGGTAAACGGGTAGTCGGCAATCTTGGGACGGGCGGCACTCATGCGCGCGATGAGCGATGACTTACCCACCGAGGGGAAGCCCACGAGCGCGGCATCGGCCATGAGCTTCATCTCGAGCTCAATCCAGTGCTCCTCGGCCGGCTCGCCCAGCTGGGCAAACGCGGGCGCGCGGCGCACCGACGTCACAAAGTGCGTATTGCCCAGACCACCGGCGCCACCAGGGGCCACGACAACGCGCTCGCCATCGTGCACCAGATCGGCAATCTCGAACATTGGAGTCTGCGTCTCGGGGTCGAGCTCGCGTACCACGGTACCCATAGGGACCTTAAGGATCAGGTCCTCGCCGCTCTTACCGTTACGACGGGCACCCTGCCCGTGCGTGCCGCGCTCGGCGCGGAAGTGATGCTTAAAGCGGTAATCGATCAGCGAAGACAGCTGAGCATCGGCCTGGATGACGACATTGCCGCCACGACCGCCGTCGCCGCCATCGGGGCCGCCCTTGGGGACAAATGCCTCGCGCCTAAACGACATGCATCCGGCTCCGCCGTCGCCGCCGCACACGTTAATGCGGCTGATATCCGTGAACTGTGACAACAGAATCGCCTCCTACAAAAAAGAGGGAGACCCTTGAATCCTAAAACTCAAGTGCCTCCCACGTATGTGCTCTATGAAGGGTGAATTACGCGTTCGCGAGCGGGCGTACGCTGACCCTGTGCTTGATACCCTTGTGGAACTCAACGGTACCGTCGACCAGCGCGAACAGCGTGTCGTCCTTGCCACGGCCAACGTTCTCACCCGGGTGGATGTGCGTGCCGTGCTGACGGACGAGAATCGTGCCCGTGGTTACCGTCTGGCCGGCATAGCGCTTCGTGCCAAGGCGCTGACCGCGGGAGTCACGGCCATTACGGGAGGAACCGAGTCCTTTTTTGTGTGCCATTGTGTATACCTACTCTTTCGTTACGAGTGTAATCTACTCGGCGACGGGAGCCTCGGCAACAGCCTCAGCCTCTGCCTTGACAGCCTTCTTGGCGCGGGAGGTAGCCTGAACCTTCACGATCTTCAGCTTGGTGAGCTGCTGACGGTGACCCTTCAGACGACGATAGCGCTTGCGCTTGTGGAACTTGAAGACCAGCTGCTTCTCGCCCTTGAACTGCTCAACGATCTGAGCGGTAACCTTGGCCTTGGCCAGCTTGTCGGGATCGGTGACGATCTTCTTACCATCGTTGAGGAAGATAACCGGCAGGGTGACCTTGTCGCCCTCATTGCCCTCGATCTTCTCGACGGTGATGACATCGTCGGTGGCGACCTTGTACTGCTTGCCGCCCGTGTTAACGATTGCGTACATGTTTACTTGCCCTTCATGCATCAGTTAGTGCAACAGCCGAATATAGTAGCAGGCGAAAATACCCCCGTCAACGAGTATGTGGAGCAAATCCACAAGTTCGCACAGGTATGGGGCTGACGAGTCGGCCCTCGTCGTCCTCGCATGCTTGATTCTGACGCTCGACATCGTAGGAGCAGATGGTCACGAGGTCTTGCATACCGGTGGAAACAATAGGTGCATCGACGCCCGGGGTCAAGCCCTGCAACAAAACATCAGCGGCAGAAAGCAAAATTTCCGGACGCATGGAGCCCTCGTTGTCGGCATGGGTGTCGAGCATGAGCACCAAATGGTCCGGGCGCTCCCCCGCCGTGAGCTCATAGCCCACGAGCGTGTGATCCAAATCCAAGCGCTTGCTCTTTTTTCCGCGCGCGTAGTCGATGCCATGGTCCGCGCGCAGCGTGTCGATCGCACGGCGCACCTCGTCGGCGCTCACGGGCGCCTCGGGATCCAGGTGCAGGTCGATGCGATACGATAGGCGCGTGAGCTGCGCCGTCAACGCCGGCGTGCGCACGTCGATGTACGCCGCCTCGATGGGCGCCAGATCGGCCGGAGACGCCGCAGCCAGGCGCCCAAACGCCTCGTCGAGCGCCACGAACTCGGTCATAAACAGGTCATACCACTCGCAGGTCGATGACGTACCCACCGGTAGCGCCGAAGAGAAGCCCACGCGCATGTGCGGGGAGAAGCCCTGCGTGACGGCATAGGGAAGTCCCGCACGGCGCACGATGCGCTCAATGGTATGGATCACTTCGAGATGGCCCAGGTACTTAAGGCGATCGCGCTTGCCATAGCGAACACGAAGCCTAAAGAGCGAGGGGTTGTCGGTCAGGCGCTCACTCATGCGCGATCACCCATCAATACATTCTTGGCGTGGAGCGTGGGACAGATTCCGCAGCCGGTGCACGACGTGCGGGTGCAGTCGGGAGTCGTGACGCCCTCGAGCGAGCGACGGTACTCACGCTCGAGGAAGCCGCGCGTGCAGCCGGGGCTCACGTGCTCCCACGGCAGGCGCCAGTCCAACTCGTAAGGCAGGTGCACGAGCTCATTGAGGTCGATGCCGTTTTTGGCAGCAGCTTCCTTCCAGTTATCGAGCGAGAAATGCTCTACCCAGGCGTCAAAGCGAGAACCCGAGCGCCAAGCATCGATGATGACGGGCGTCATGTCACGACCGGCGCGGGACAGCGCGGCCTCGATGAGCGAGGTCTCGGCATCGTGGTAATGCACGCGGACGGCACGGTTGCGAA
>CABURG010000130.1 GCA_902493835.1 uncultured Collinsella sp.
CTCCGACCTTAAGACGTCACGTTATATCCGCCAGCTTACCCGCGCTGGTGTGAAGGTACATGTGGGCCATGA
Organism: uncultured Collinsella sp.; assembly: GCA_902493835.1. Classification (GTDB taxonomy): domain Bacteria; phylum Actinomycetota; class Coriobacteriia; order Coriobacteriales; family Coriobacteriaceae; genus Collinsella. The sequence goes on from CABURG010000130.1 coordinate 73, forward strand.
GGCCGCCACGATCGACGAGGTCAAGCCCGACGTGGTTGTTGTCTCCACCGCTATTCCGGAGTCCAACCCTGAACTCGTGCGCGCTCGCGAGCTTGGTATTCCCGTGTGGCCCCGTGCCAAGATGCTCTCTGCCTTGGGCCACGGCTACACCACCGTCGCTGTTGCCGGCACGCACGGCAAGACCACCACGTCTTCGATGTGCGCCACCATGCTCGACCGCATGGGTCTGGATCCGAGCTTCCTGATCGGTGGCATCGTCGAGGGCTATGACACGAACGGCAAGAACGGCTCGGGCGACTACTTTGTCGCCGAGGCCGACGAGTCCGACAGCTCCTTCCTGTTCCTGAACCCCAACGTGGTCATTGTGACCAACGTCGAGGCCGACCACCTCGATCACTACTCGGGTATCGAGGAGATCGAAGCGACTTTCGCCAAATTCATGAGCCTGGTGGGCGAGGACGGCACCGTCATCGTCTGCGGTGAGGACCCGCATCTGGTCGAGCTCGCCAAGTCGACGGGCCGTCACGTGCTTTCCTACGGCTTTGCCGAGAGCAACGACATCGTCTGCATGCACCCGGATGTCAAAGGCATCCAGAGTGACTTTATCGTTCGCTTTGAGGACGGCACTGAGCATGCCGTGGAGATCAAGAGCAATCCCGGTCGCCACAACATGCTCAACGCCACGGCGGTGCTCACCGTCGCCCATGTCCTGGGCCTTGACATCGACGCCGCCGCCAAGGCGCTCTCGAGCTTTGAGGGCGTCCGCCGTCGCTTTACCCACGTGGGCGATATCGATGGCATCACCGTGGTCGATGATTACGGCCATCACCCCACCGAGATCAAGGCGACGCTTGCTGCCGCTTCGTCGCTGGGCTACAAGCATGTCGACGTCGTGTTCCAGCCGCACCGTTATTCGCGCCTGCAGGCCCTGTGCGACGACTTTGCCGATGCATTTGCCAATGCCGATAAACTGCTGCTGATTGATGTGTTCTCGGCTGGCGAGATGCCCATTCCGGGTGTTACCTCTAAGATGCTCGCCGATACCGTGCGCGCCAAGCATCCTGGCAAGGAGGTCGTGTACTGCTCCAGCCGTCTTGAGCTCAATCAGGAGCTCGAGCAGATGGTGGGCGAGGGCGATCTGCTGCTCACTATGGGTGCCGGTGACGTTACGACCGTCGGTCCCGAGTTCATTGAGTATCTGACTGCCAAGAAAGACGCTTAAGTCTAATGGGTCTGTTTAACGCCGTCATGGCGCTCTCGGGCATGATCGACACGGATGTGATCGAGGACGAGCGCCTTGCGCGTCATACGAGCTATCGTATCGGCGGCAAGGCCGACCTCTTTGTGACGTGCCATAGCTATCATGCCCTCCGCCGCGCCGTGGCGGTGCTCGATCGCGAGCAGGTGCCGTGGGTCATCATAGGCAAGGGCTCCAATCTGCTGGTTGCCGATGGCGGTTATCGCGGCGCCGTCATTTCGCTCGGACGTGAGTTTCAGCGCACGGTTGTTGCCGATGACGGTTGTACGCTGACGGTCGGTGCGGGCGTGATGTTTGCGCGCCTGGTCAACGATGCCCTGTCGCGTAGCCTCTCGGGCCTTGAGTTTGCCGTTGGCATCCCTGGCTCGGTTGGCGGTGCGATATCTATGAATGCCGGCACACGGACCGAGTGGATTGGCTCGCTGGTTGAGGATGTCGTAACGTTTGACCCGGCATCCGGTATCAAGCATTATGCGGGGTCCGAGATCACTTGGGGCTACCGCGAATGTAGCCTTCCCCGCAATGAGATTATCCTCGAGTGCGTGCTCAAGCTTAAACCGGCGCCCAAGGCCGACATTCGCGAGCGCATGGAGCGGTACCTGACGAGGCGCAAGCGTACGCAGCCCATGGGTCGCGCATCCTGCGGGTCGGTCTTTCGCAACCCGCCCGATGCGAGTGTGGGCAAGCTTATCGAGGATTGTGGATTAAAAGGTTTTTCGATTGGCGGCGCGGAAGTTTCGCCCGTTCACGCTAATTTTATCGTTAATAACGGAACTGCCTCGGCCGATGACGTTGCCGCGGTTATCAGACATGTGCACGGAAAGGTGAGGGAGGCGTATGGCATCGAGCTCAGACCGGAAGTTAAATTCCTCGGCTTCTAGAGCATCGAAACCCACCTTCCGCCGCGCCGGAGGGCGTTCCGGCGCGCCTGTCAAACCTCAACGCAATACCGTCGCGCACTCTAAGTCTGTCGGGCATGCTCGACAGACCAGTCGTCCGGTCGTCGGCTCGCAGCTCGGTAATCGTCCGGCCGCAAAAAAGTCCTCGCGTCCCTCGGTGACGTCAAAGCCTGTTATGGGCGCCAAACCCGCCCGTCCCATGGCAACTCCTAAGCCCTCGACGGGAACTAAAGCGCCGCGTCCAGGTCGCACGCTGGGCGCATCGAAACCGCGCTCGCTGACATCGGTGCCGGCTACCGCCAAGAAGCCTTCGGGTAAAAAAGGCGTCAACCCGTTGTCTTCACTTGGGGCGATGGTAAATAAAACATCAGACGCCGCTTCTGTCGTTACAGGCAAAGGCAAAATCGTGGGCGGCGTTCTGGCCGCCTTGGCCGTGCTCGTCGTCGTTGCCATCGTGGTGATCAACTCTGGATTGTTTACCGCCACTGATATTCAGATTCAAGGCAGCGAGCATGTGACGAAGCACGATGCTATCCAGCTGATCGATTTGCCCGAGGGAACGTCGCTTTTTAACGTCGATCCCGACCAGATTACCGAGGACCTCAAGCAGAATCCGTGGGTCTCGGGCGTGGATGTCCAGCGTCAGTTCCCGCATACGCTCATCATTACGCCGATGGAGCGCAAGGTCATCGCAATTGCCTATATCAGTTCCGATGACCTTGCCTGGGCCATCGGGGATGATGACACCTGGATCGCCCCGCTGTCGACGTCGGTCGAAGTGGACGACCAAGGCAACGTCATCACGACAGGGCAGGGCTCAAATACCTTGACCGGAATCGATGCCGCGCTGGCGCTCGCTAAGCACTATGGCGCGGTGTTGTTGACTGATGTCTCGGCGGATGTCGCTCCGGTTTCCGGCCAGGCAGTGAGCTCCAAGGCCGTTAAGGCCGGCCTGGATTATGTGCGTGGTTTTTCGAGCGAGTTCTTGGGACAAGTCAAGGATATTTCCACGCCTTCGGTCGAAGCCATCTCGGCAAACCTCAATAACGGCATTGAGGTGTCGCTGGGCGATTCGAACGATATCGTCAAGAAGGAGCGCGTAGTCACCAAGCTGCTTTCGCAGGTAGAGGGCGTAACGTATATCAATGTGCGCTCTCCGGGTAACTATACATTTAGGAACGCTCCGACCTCGTAGCGCTGGTTGATGCTTTGTTGAGGGGCCATACCACGCCGTTTATCTGGTTTGTTTGGTTTTCACGGTCAATTATTTGACTGATACGTTCATAATGTGCAAACATAATACGGTTTACCTTTGCATTTACTTTCAACCTGAAGGTTAATGTGCGCAGGGGTCGACCCATGCTATGGCTATAACCTTTGTTCGGAGGACCGACATGCACGAGACAGAGATCAACAACTACCTTGCCGTCATTAAGGTGGTCGGCGTCGGCGGCGGCGGTACCAACGCGGTCAATCGAATGATCGAAGAGGGCATCCGCGGCGTCGAGTTTGTTGCCATCAACACCGATGCTCAGGCACTCGCGATCTCTGATGCCGATATCAAGGTGCACATCGGCACCGACCTTACCCGCGGCCTGGGCGCCGGCGCCAACCCCGAGGTTGGCCGCAAGGCTGCCGATGAGTCCCGCGACGACATTGCCGAGGCGCTCGCTGGCGCCGACATGGTGTTCATCACCTGCGGCGAGGGCGGTGGCACCGGTACCGGCGCTGCTCCCATCGTTGCCGATATCGCGATGAACGAGGTCGGTGCGCTGACCGTCGCCGTCGTGACCAAGCCCTTCACCTTCGAGGGCCGCAAGCGCAAGAAGAGCGCCGAGGAGGGCATTAAGACCCTCTCCGATTGCGTCGACACCATGATCGTCATCCCTAACGATAAGCTGCTCGACATCGCCGAGAAGAAGACCACCATGCTCGAGGCCTTCGCGATTGCCGATGGCGTCCTTTCCCAGGGCACCCAGGGCATCACCGACCTCATCACCGTCCCCGGTATCATCAACCTGGACTTCGCCGATGTTAAGACCATCATGAAGCAGGCCGGTACCGCCATGATGGGTATCGGTACCTCTTCTGGGGACACCCGTGCCGTCGACGCTGCCCAGCAGGCCATCTCCAGCCCGCTGCTCGAGAGCTCCATCGATGGTGCCACGCGCGTGCTGCTCTCCATCGCCGGTTCCAAGGACCTGGGCATCCAGGAGATCAGCGACGCCGCCGACGTTGTCGCCAACGCCGTCGACCCCGAGGCCAACATCATCTTCGGTACCGTTGTCGACGAGTCCCTGGGCGATCAGGTGCGTATCACCGTCATCGCTACGGGCTTCTCCGACTCCAACGTCAACCGTCAGGACGAGCTCTTTGCTGCTCAGCAGTCTCAGAGCAAGGCCGCTGCCTCCGCTGAGCCGCAGCGCACCGCTCCTGCCACGAGCCCGGCTCAGGCCGCTCCGACCCGCAACGTCGGTGGCACCGAGCTTCCTAACTTCGGCAACGATCAGTTCGAGCTTCCCGACTTCCTGAAGCGCGGTAGCTTCTAAGTCGTTCTTTGCATTGTTGTGCACAGGGGCGTGTCCGTATGGACGCGCCCTTTTTATTTCAAGACTTTAGTCTGCTGGCCGCGCAGCGGCCAGCTTTAAACCACCCGCTACGCGGGTGGAGACAAACGGCTTTA
>CABURG010000131.1 GCA_902493835.1 uncultured Collinsella sp.
CGCCTGCGACAGATGCGACACCAGCGCGTTGCGACCCGGCGCAAAGCCCAGGCAGTAGCGGCGGCAGACATCGCCGCCCATACCGCGGCTGGCAAAGTACTCGCGCGGACGGCTGTCCTTACCGCGCATGAGCATGGTGTGATAGAACTGGGCGGTCTCGGCGCACAGGTCATAGATGCGGGCGCGCTTGGTGCCGCGCTCGCGATAAGCGCCGGTATCGTGCAGCTCAATGCCGGCACGGTCGGCCAGGTAGCGAATCGACTCGGGAAAGCTCAGGTTCTCGCGCTTCATGATGTAGGTGAAGACGTCGCCGCCTTCGCCACAGCCAAAGCAGTGCCACACCTGCGTAGCGGGGATAATGTGAAACGACGGGGTCTTTTCGCCATGGAAGGGGCAGCAGCCCCAAAACTCATGGCCGCGGGGCTTGAGCTCAACCGTTTCTTGCACGATGGCAACCAGATCGGACGCGGCGCGCACTTGGTCTTTCTCCTCATCGCTAATCACGGATGCTCACCCCCTGCTCACCCAAATGATGACGGATATCGTCAATATTACCCTCGACGGTCGCGATAAGCTCGTCCAGCGAATCGAACACGCGCGACGGGCGCAGCCAACGTGTAAACGCCAGCGAAACCGAGGCGCCGTACAGGTCGCCTGCATACCCGATCAAGTTGGCCTCGAGATGAGCCGAGGCGGCATCGTCGGCATACGTCGGCGGCAGGCCCACGTTGACGGCGGCAGGCCATACGGTATCGTCGACCAGCACCAAGCCCTCGTAGACGCCATCGGCAGGCACCTGAATGCCCTCGGGCACCTGAATATTTGCCGTGGGAAAACCCATGTCGGAGCCCTGGTGACGACCGCCGGCAACAATACCTCGCAGCATATACGGGCGGCCGAGCAGCTCGGCGGCAAGCTCAACATGACCCCGGCGCAGCTCCTGGCGAATACGGGTGGCGCAGATCGTCTGTCCATCGACGCACAGTAGCTCGTGGCCATAGACGTCAACGCCGCGCTCGGCTCCCCATGCCTGCATCTCGGCAACGCCCGAGGCACCGCCGCGGCCCAACCTAAAGTCGCTACCCACGCGAATCGAGCGGATATCGACGACGCGCGGCAGCAGCTTAAGAAAGCCTACGTGGTCGAGTGCCGCCACCGCGGGCGTAAAGGGAACGGCCACGACCGCATCGACCCCGGTGAGAGCCAGGGCATGCAGACGGTCAGCCGTCGTCATCAGTTTTTGAGCAGGCGAGGGGCTCACCACCACGTCCGGGTCGGGATCGAAGGTGACCACGACCGCCTTGCAGCCATGGTCACGCGCATCGCGAACGACCGCGTCGATCAATTCGCGATGCCCCCGATGCACGCCGTCGAACACGCCGATGGCGATCGACGCGGCACCCAGGCACGCGCAATCATCAAATGCATCGGCGGTGACGATGCGGGCCTCATCCGACTCGCCCGCGAAAAAAATACGCGCGAGCTCGTGGGAGGCCAGCATCATCGAACACCGCCGATCGCCTGCGGAAAGACATGCTCCATAACAAAGCGGCCGCCCTCGATACGGGCAAGCGCCTTGAGCCCGCCATCGAGCACCAGCGCAAACGGCGCCTTCGACGCATCGAAGCTCGCAAGCGCGCGCTCAATAGGAATACGACGTCCGCACAGCAGATCGTCGGCAAGATCACCCGGCAAGTCGACGCGCGTGGCGCCCAGTGCCGCAATGGGATCCAGGGCAAAGCCGGCAGCGGACTCAGCAGAAAGTTCCTCGACTGCATGGCAGGCACCGATGGAAACAACACCGGAGGCCGTACGGCGCAATGCAGAAATATGCGCCGCGTTGTCGCAGGCACGACCCAGGTCGCGAGCGAGCGCACGGATATAGGTGCCCTTACTCACCGAAAACGCCACGGTCCAAACGCAAACGTCGCCCTCGCCGCTCACGGCAATCAGGTCAGCGGAGTACACCTCGACCGGACGCGGGGGCAGTGACACGGCATTGCCCTCGCGCGCAGCCTTATAGGCGCGCACGCCGTTGACCGAAATGGCCGAAAACGCCGGCGGCACCTGCATCTGCGGGCCCAGCATGGCGCACAGGCGCTCGCGGGCATAGGCCGGATCACGCAGGTCGGCAGCAACGGGCACCGTGCGGACGGCCTCGCCCTCCGCATCATCGGTATTGGTCTCGACGCCAAACGAGATGTCGGCGACGTAGCTTTTGGTATCGAGCGTGAGCATGCCCAGCAGGCGCGTTGCCTGGCCCACGCCCACCACCATGACACCCGACGCCATGGGGTCGAGCGTTCCGGCATGGCCGACGCGCCGCTCATGGAGGGCGCGTCGGCATTGCGAAACCACGTCGTGGGATGTACAGCCCACCGGCTTATCGACGGCGAGCAGCATATTAAGTTGAGAGGGTGTACGACGAGCCATGTACCATCCAAAAAGTTAGAGCTCGACGGTCACCGAAGCGGGATCCTCCCCTACCAGCTCGGCCAGCATGGGAAGTGCCACGGTGAGCGTCTCGGAAATCGTTCCGGCGTTGGTGAAGCCGGCGGCAGCGTGGTGCCCACCTCCGCCAAAGTTGGCCGCAATCTCGGAAACATCAAGATCGCCCTTGGAGCGCAGGTTGCCGCGCACCTTGGTATCGCCCTCGATGCCCTTAAGGAACAGGCAGACCTCGACGCCCATCACCGCGCGCACCACATCGACCAGGCCGTCGCACTCATCAGAGGTGACGCCGCATTCCTTAAGGTCACTTTCGTACGCGTAGCTATATGCCACGCGCCCGTGCGCGACCGTCTTGATACGACCCATGACAATGGACTTGAGGTGCAAGAACTCGACACGCATGCTCTGGTAGACCTCGAGCGCGACGCGCGCTGGATCGGCACCGTGCGCCACCAGACGCGAGGCAGCATGAAACGCGGCGGCGTCGGCGTTCTGATACTGAAAACGACCGGTATCGGTGACCAGGCCGCACAGCAGGCAGGTCGCGATGCTATCGCTTGCGGTAATGCCACAATCGGCCAAAAAACGGTCGATAATCATGGCACAAGCAGCGGCATTGACGCACCTAAGGCTGACCTCGGCAAACTCCTCGCGCGCCGGATGATGGTCAAAGCACGCCACGTGGGCCGAACGGCGAAGCACCTCGGCGGAATTATTGAGGCGCTCGACGACCGGCACGTCCACCGAGATGAACAGGTCCGGGTTGCCGGTGTAGGCAGATGCCGGCACCAGCAGATCGGCGCCCTCCATAAAACGGTAGATGCGCGGAACGGGATCGTCGTCTGCCAGCAACAGGGCGATGTCCTTGTCGGGGAACACCTTCATAAGCGAGAGGCCCAGGCCCAACACGGAGCCCAGGGCATCGCCGTCGGGAGAGGTGTGACCCGAGATCGCAATGGAGGACGCACCCTCGATGAGCTCGAGGATGCGTCGTTTAATATCTGCAGACTCGCACGAGGCGAGGTCGGCGGAATTAGTCATCTAAAGCTGCCTCCTGGGCGGCATCCGCTATGGGGTAGCCGTCCTCGTCCTTTTCGATCGCAAGCGTGGCGGGAACGTTTTCCAGCGCACGCGTGATGCGCTCGGCCTCATCGGTCGAGCGATCGATGCGAAAATCGAGCTCGGGCGTGACGCGCCAATCGAGCGAGCGAGCCAACAGGCTGCGAATACGGCCCTTGGCGCTGGCAAGCGCCTCCATGACCTCATCGTAGCGGCTCGCATCGCACGACACGTACACGCGTGCGAACGAACGGTCCACCGCGACCTCGACCGCAGTCAGGGTGACCAGGTCGAGACGCGGATCGGAAACCTCAAAGAGCAGGATATAACCAAGCTTCTCGCGAAGCTGCTCGCCCAAACGGCGGGTTGCCTGCGTTTGCTTCATAGCGCTACCCCCTACTCGGTACGGGCAACCTGGTCGATGCGGTAACCCTCGATCTGATCACCGGGCTTGATGTCCTGGAAGTTCTCCAGGCCAATGCCGCCCTCGGAACCGCTCTTGAGGCTCTTGGCCTCGTCCTTGTAGTGGCGCATCGAGGCAATCTTGCCGTTGAAGACCACAATGCCGTCACGCACCAGGCGCACGGAATCGGTCGCGGCGATCTCGCCCTCCTCGACGCGGACACCGGCGGCGATGCCGACTTTGGGCACCTTGAAGGTGTCCAGGACGGTCGCGGTACCCGTGGAGACCTCGACCTCGGTGGGCTTGAGCATGCCGATGCGGGCAGCGTCGAGCTCCTCGAGGCACTTGTAGATAACGTCGTAGCAACGAATCTCGACGCCCTCGCGCTCGGCGGCGGAGCGGGCCTTGCCGTCGGGACGCACGCCAAAGCCGATGATGATGGCGTTGGAGGCGTCGGCAAGAACGACGTCGGTCTCGTTGATGGCACCGACGGCGGAGTGGATCGTGTTGATGCGGACCTCGGACTGATCCATCTTGTCGAGCGAGTCCTGAAGGGCCTCGATGGAACCCTGGACGTCGGCCTTGATGATCAGGTTGAGCTCCTTGACCTCGGCGTCGGCGATGGTCTCGAAGAGGTTCTCGAGCGTGACGTGCTTCACGCGGCTCTGCTCCTCGATACGGGCCTTGAGCGAGCGCTCATCGGCCAAGGCGCGAGCCTCGCGCTCGTCCTCGAACACGCGGAACTCGTCGCCGGCGTTGGGCACGGACTGCAGGCCCAGGATCTCGACGGCGTCGGAGGGACCGGCCTCGGTGACGGCGTTGCCCTTGGGATCGAGCATGGCGCGGACGCGGCCGTAGGTAAGGCCGGCGACCAGCGTATCGCCCACGTGCAGGGTACCGCGGGTCACCAGCACGGTAGCGACCGAGCCGCGGCCCTTGTCGAGCTTGGCCTCGAGGACGTTGCCGGAGGCAAAGGTGTCGGGGTTGGCCTTGA
>CABURG010000132.1 GCA_902493835.1 uncultured Collinsella sp.
AGACGCCGTAGGCCTTCACGAAGCACGTGACGGCCAGGGCACCGGTGATGGCGAGGGCGGCCGCGGAGGCGACGGCGAACACCATGACGACCGGGTCGGAGAGCGTCGAGATGTTGAACAGGGACTGGTAGGTGAACCACTCGGAAACGAAGCCGTTGAGCGGCGGGATGGCCGAGATGGCAAGGGCACCGATGAGGAAGCAGACGGCCGTGACCGGCATGCGGCGGAACAGACCGCCCATCTTCTCCATGTTGCGCGTACCCGTGGCATAGAGCAGGGAGCCCGCGCCGAGGAACAGCTCGCCCTTGAACATGGCGTGGTTGAGCGTGTGGTAGAGGGCGGCCATGAGCGCGATCGTCGCGATGACGTCGTTGCCCAGGGCGTGCGCCGTCATGGACGCGCCGACACCGAGCAAGATGATGCCGATGTTCTCGACGGAGTGATAGGCAAGCAGGCGCTTGATGTCGTGCTCGTGGAGGGCGTAGACGACACCCAGGACCGACGAGATGGATCCGAAGACCAGGACCATGAGGCCCCACCAGAGCTGGACGCCCGAACCCGCGAGTAGGTCGAGACCGACCTTGAGGATTCCCAGGATGCCGATCTTGATCATGCCGCCGGACATGAGGGCGGACACGTTGGACGGCGCCTCGGGGTGCGCCTGGGGCAGCCAGGAGTGCAGCGGAATGATACCGGCCTTCGCGCCAAATCCGAAGAACGCGAGGACGAAGCACGCGGAGGAGACGGCGGGTCCAAAGTCATGCGTACGGAAATCACTGAAGCTGAAGGAACCGCCCACGCCGTTGGTCATGAGCAGGAAGCTCGCCATGATGAGAACGAAGCCCACGTGCGCGATGACGAAGTAGAGCCAACCGCCCCTAATGGAGTTCTTGTTCTCCTCGATAACGACAAGGAAGTAGCTCGTAAGGGACATGAGCTCAAAGGCGACCAGGAACCAGAACACGTTGTCGGCGGTGATGACGAGCATCATCGAGGCGACGAAGGTGTTCATAAAGAAGCCGGCGCGCCCGACCTTGCCCGGGTACTCGTCGAAGTAGGACAGACCGTAGATGAAGCCCGCAAAGGCGAGAATCGAGATGAGGACCACGATCAGGCCCGCAAGGCCGTTGAGCAAGAGCTCGAGACGGGCGAACGGGAAGAAGAAGACCGTGTTGAGGGACGAAACGTCGCCAAGCACGGCCTCGAGGCCCGCGATGAACGACAGCACGGCCGCGACGGCGCCGATCAGGCAGCCGGCGGTCTTGGCGGCGTTGTCGGCCTTAATCAGCAGAACCGAGGCGAGCGCACCGATGCACGAGACGGCAAGCGATGCGATAAACAGCGTCATGCTATCCATTGTTTACGCTCCCTTCTGCTTTCTCGGACAGGCCCTGGGCCACAGCGGTAACGTCGACGACCGGACCGTTTTCGATCGAGCGCAGGCGCTTGGCCTCGTCGAGCTCGCGATCGGCCGCGCCGCCCATGACGGTCAGCGCCTTGGTGGGGCACGCCGCCACACAATGCGGGCCGTCCGGATCGAAGGCGCACAGGTCGCACTTGACGGCGCAGGTGTACTGGCCAGGAGCCCACGTAAGCAGGCTGCTCAGGAACTTAGGATACGAAGGGGTCGGGTCGCACATGCCTGCGACACCGGCGATAGACGTACCATCGGGATGGATGGCTCCGAAGGGGCACGCGATGGCGCACAGCCTGCACCCGATGCACTCCTGCTCCTTGACGTGGATGCGGTCGCCATCGTGCTCGATGGCATTCACCGGGCAGACCTCGGCGCAGGGGGCACCCTCGCAATGGTGGCAGGCAAGGGCGGCCGAAATACCGCCGGTCTTCACGAGCGCCAGGCGCGGCGTATCCTGAAGACCCTGCATCCGGTGGGCGTCGGCACAGGCGGACTGGCATGTTCCGCAGCCGATGCACCTCTCCGGGTTGATGTCGATGAAGCGGTTCATCCCCACTTCCTTTCAAAATAACGGGCCGGGCTCCCGAACGTACGGGACGCCCGGCCCAAAAAGCCAACGAGAACGGAACTACACGATTTGATTCACGTGCGTCTCGTCGTCGAACTTGGCGGCGCCGGGCTCAACGTCCTGGGGAGCGGCGGCGTCCACCAGAGCCTGCTTGAGCTCGGTGTACTGACGCTCGACCTCGCCCTCGGCCCAGACCTGGTCGGCGATAGCGTCGACCTGGCAGGCAGAGAACTTGTCCTCGGGCGTATGCGAGACCGGGTCGACCTTGTGAATGGTCAGCTCGTTGCACTTGCCGATCCACCACTGGTAGGTCATGTAGACCGTGCCCTTGTTGATGCGATCGCTCACGTCGGCGCGGCTGTATACCTGGCCGCGGCGGCTGTGAATCGAGACGATGTCGCCATTCTTGATACCGCGCGCCTCGGCGTCCGCGGGATTCATGCGGACAAAGCCGGGCTCGTCGGCAAGCAGCGCCAGCGTCTTACAGTTGCCGGTCATCGAGCGGCAGCTGTAGTGGCCGACCTCGCGGACGGTGCACAGGATGAGCGGGTACTCATCGTCGGGAAGCTCGGAGGGCGCCTCCCAGTCGTGCGCCATCAGGTTGGCGCGGCCGTCCTTGGTGGTGAACTTGCCACCAGCGAACATGTCGGGCGTACCGTGGTCGTTCACATCGGTGCTCTTGACGGGCCACTGGGCATAGCCGCCCTCGGGAGCCATCTTCTCGTAGGTCGCGCCCACAAAGTTGGGGCACAGGCTAATGCACTCGTTCCAGATCTGCTCGGTGTTGTCGTAGTGCATGGGATAGCCCATGCGCGTAGACAGGTCCGCGAAGATCTCCCAGTCGTGGCGGCACTCGCCCTTGGGCGGAACGGCCGCGTCAAAGTGCTGGAAGCTACGGTCGGATGCGGTAAAGACACCCTCGTGCTCGCCCCAAGAGGTGGCAGGCAGGATGACGTCGGCGAGCATGGTCGTCTGCGTCATAAAGATGTCCTGGCAAATGAACAGATCCAGCTCGGAGAGCGTCTTGCGCATGCCGGCCGAATCGGGCTCGGTCTGCACCGGGTCCTCGCCGTAGTTGTAGAAGCAGTGCACCTTGCCCTCGTCGACCAGGTGGCCCAGGTCGGTGAGCTTGTAGCCCTCCTCGAGCGGGAGCTTTTCCTCGGGTACGCCCCAAGCCTTGGCAAACTTGGCACGCACTGCCGGGTCGGTGACCTTCTGGTAGCCAGGGTACAGGTTGGGCAGCATACCCATATCGCAGGAGCCCTGGACGTTATTCTGGCCACGCACGGGCGCGAGACCGGAATTGGGTTTGCCGATCTGGCCGGCAACGCAGGCGATGGAGGCGATGGTGTGCACCGTCTTCAGGTTCTGCTTCTGCTGGCATACGCCCATGCCCCAGCCAATGATGGCAGAGGGCTTCGCCGTGGCGTACATCTCGGCAGCTTGGTGGATCAACGCGGGCTCGACACCCGTGATGTCCTGTACGGATTCGGGAGTGTAGTTCTTGATGGTCTCCCACCACTCGTCAAAGCCGTTCGTGTGCTCGGCGACGAATTCCTTGTCGTAGAGGCCATCGTTGACCAGACAGTTGGCAAAGGCGTTGAGGAACGCAACATTGCAACCGTTCTTGATCGGAAGGTAGAGATCGGCGATATGCGCGGTTTCGATATGGCGCGGGTCGGCGACGATGATCTTGCAACCCTTTTCTTTGGCTCGCACGATACGCCTTGCGACGATGGGGTGCGAATCGGCAGGGTTATAGCCGAAGAGGAAAATGCAGCCCGCATCCTCCATACCGGGGATGGAGCATGACATGCAACCTGAACCAACCGTGTCCATCAGACCGAGGACAGTAGGGCCGTGTCAAGTACGGGCGCAGTTGTCCACGCTGTGGGTGCCGATGCGCGCACGCGTAAACTTCTGCATGACGTAGTTCGCCTCATTGCCGCCGCCTCGCGAAGAGCCGGTGGTCATGACAGCGTTAGGACCATATTCGTCAATTATGGCCTGCATCTTAGATGCGGTGAAATCCAGTGCCTCGTCCCAGCTTACGCGCTCAAGATCCGCGCCCTTGGTGCGGCGGATCATCGGGTGCAGTACGCGGGGAGTCAAGATCTTGGTGTCGTTGATGAAGTCGTAGCCGCTCATGCCCTTAAGGCACAGCTCGCTCTGGTTGGTGATGCCGTTGAGCGGTTCGGTACCCACGACCTGGCCGTTTTGGACCAAGAGGTTAAACTGGCAACCGGCGCCGCAATACGGGCAGATCACTTTATGCTTCTCCATGACACCCTCCTTCCTTTCTCTGCTACCGAATACTCGGTACTTATTTGACAATCATTGGGCCTGTATGGCCGCCCGCCTACGCCTCGTTTTCGATGGTGGCGCGGGCACGCTCGGCAGTCAGCTCCGCCAGGCGCTCCTCGTCCACCAGGGTGAGGCCCTTGGTCGGACAAGCCTCGGCACACGCCGGACCGCCGGGACGGTCCACGCACAGGTCGCACTTGAGCACGAAGCTCTTAGTCTGCGAACCTACGCGCACGTCGCCCATCAAGACGGGGACCTGCGTGGTCGCCACGCTCACGGCGCCAAAGGGGCAGGCCATGACGCAGCTCTTGCAGCCGATGCAGTTGTCCTCGTTGACGCCGATGCGATGGTTCTTTGGATCAAAGAACAAGGCGCCCGTGGGGCAGGCCTTGGCGCACGGGGCATCCTCGCAGTGGTGACATGCCACCGGCGCGGAAATCTCGTAGGTGCGCGTTACGCGCAAGCGAGGTGCGGCGATGTTGCCGGGAATATCGTGTGCCTCGATGCACGCCGCCATACAGGTTTGGCACCCAATGCAGCGTGAAGAATCAGCCACGACTCGTTTATTGCCCATGTTGTTCACTCCCTCCT
>CABURG010000133.1 GCA_902493835.1 uncultured Collinsella sp.
GGCGTGATGCTATGAGAAAGATCGTATCGGTCCTGAGCGCCGCTGTGCTTACGCTTACGCTGTGCGCCTGTTCTTCGGGATCTTCTACCTCTTCCATTACCGTGGCCGGCTCCACGACCTGCCTTCCTATCGCCGAGATTGCGGCCGAGGGCTTTAAGGAGGAGACCGGCATCGACGTGCTCGTTTCCGGTTTGGGTTCTTCCGCTGGGATCGAGGCCGTCAGCGCCGGCACGGCCGATATCGCCAGCTCCTCCCGTGGACTCAATGCCGACGAACAGGATCTGGGCCTGACTCCCATCGTCATTGCCCACGACGGTATTGCGGTCATCGTGAACGACGACAACCCCGTCGATAACCTCTCGACCGAGCAGCTCCGCGATATCTACGCCGGCAAGATTACCAATTGGAAAGAGGTCGGTGGCGAGGACCTGAGGATTCAGGTCATCAACCGAGACGAGGCGTCCGGTACGCGCGAGGCCTTCCGTACCATCGTGATGGATGGCACGCCGTTCGATCGCCGCTCGGCTGTTCTTTCGGGTACGGGCCAGGTGCGCGACGTGGTATCTCGTTCGCGTGGGGCCATCGGCTACATTTCGCTGGGCTTCGTCGATAGCCTCAACGCCAAGACCTCGGTCAAGGCTGTCTCGGTCAATCATGTTGAGGCGTCCGAGAAGACGGTCGCGAGTGGCGGCTATCCCATCTCGCGCGACCTTTACTTCTTTGTGAAGGGTGCGCCTTCGCAGCAGGCGCAGGATTACATCGACTACGTGACGTCCGAAAAGATGGACAAGCAGATTCGCGAGGCGGGCTTTATTCCCGTCACCAACGACGAGAAGGGGAGTGAGTAGCATGGAAGCACAGGAAAACTCCCAGACTGAGCAGAATGCTCAGGCACCCAAGAAGCGCGAGCTGGCGCTCGTATCGCGCAGTACCTATATCAAGGAGAAGGCGCTGCAGTGGATCTTCTTTGCCTGCGCGTTTTTGGCGGTCGTTACCGTCATCCTGATTTTTGTCTTTACCACGTACTCGGCGCTGCCCGTCTTTACCGACATCGGTCTGGCGGACTTCTTTAGCTTTACGTGGGCGCCCTCTGAGGGCCACTACGGCATCATGTCGCTGCTTGCCGGCTCAGGTCTGGTGACCGTCGGTGCGCTCGCCATGGGCGTGCCGCTAGGTGTGGGCACGGCCGTGTACCTGGTCGAGATCGCCGGCAAGCGCGTGCGCAAGCTCATCAGCCCTGCCGTCGACCTGCTGGCCGGCATCCCTTCTATCATCTACGGCTTTTTCGGCATGATCATCATCCGCCCGTTTATCGCACAACTGACCGGCGGCCTTGGTTTTGGTGCGCTGACGGCGTGGTTTGTGCTCGCCATCATGATCGTCCCTACCATCACCACGCTCACCATCGATGCCCTCAATTCCATTCCCATGGGCATTCGCGAGGCATCGTATGCCATGGGTGCTACTAAGTGGCAGACCATCTATAAGGTCGTGCTGCCTGCCGCTAAGCTGGGTATCGTGGATGCCATCGTGCTGGGTATGGGCCGTGCCATCGGAGAGACCATGGCCGTGCTCATGGTCGTGGGTAACGCCCCGGTTATTCCCGACAGCATTGCGAGCCCTATCTCGACGCTCACGAGCCAGATCGCGCTCGACATGAGCTATTCCTCGGGTCTGCATCGCTCGGCGCTGTTCGGCATGGGCGTGGTCCTGTTTATCATCTCCGCCACGCTGGTGGGCATCGTCCGTCTGATTTCCAAGAAGAAGAGGGGGTAGGCTATGTCCGATTCCGTTGACACGACGGTCGATACGACCTCGTCGCGCGAGCGCATCAAGCGTGCCCTTTCCCACGGCAAGAAGGGCCGCATCAACAAGGACCTGTCCAACAAGATCATGCTTGGCGTGTTTCGTGCCGCTGCCTACATCACCACGCTGGTGCTGGTCGCTATCATCGCCTACGTGGTCATCAACGGCCTGCCACACATCTCGCTCGACTTTATCTTCGGTTGGCCCCAGGGCGTCAACGCCGAGGGCGGAATTTGGCCCACGATCGTCTCGACCGTCTACGTGACGGCGCTCGCCATGCTTATCTGCACGCCGATCGCTGTGCTGGCAGCCGTCTATCTGGCCGAGTACGCCAAGCAGGGCAAGGTCGTCGAGCTCATTCGCTACGCTGCTGACGCTTTGGCCTCGGTGCCCTCCATCGTTATGGGCCTGTTTGGCTACGCCTTGTTTGTCGAGGCCATGGGCCTGGGCCTTTCGATGGTCTCGGCCGCCCTGGCACTCGCGCTCTTGATGCTTCCCATCGTCATGCGTACCACCGAAGAGGCCATTCGCGCCGTTCCGCGCTATATCCGCTGGGGCGCATATGGCCTGGGCGCCACCAAGTGGCAGGTTGTCTCCAAGATCGTGCTTCCTTCTGCCTTTGGCCGTATTGCCACGGGCATCGTTCTCGCCATCGGCCGTGCCATTGGCGAGACCGCGGTGGTGCTCTATACCATGGGGCAGGCCATCAATCTACCTATTTCGCCGCTCGATTCCGGCCGCCCCATGACGGTTCACCTGTATCTGCTTGCCAACGACGGCATCAACATGAACGCAGCCTACGGCACCGCGCTCTTGCTGATGGTGATCATTCTGGCCTTCAACCTGTTTGCGCGCTTCCTGTCGCGCAAGCGTCGCTAGTTAAGGAGTCCCATGTCCGTTTATCAGTCCGCTCCCACGTTGGAGCAAGCGGCCATTACGGCCAAGGATTTCAACTTTTGGTACGGTGACTTTCATGCGCTGACGGGGCTTGACCTCAACATCGCCAAAAACGCCATCACCTCCTTCATTGGCCCTTCGGGCTGCGGCAAGTCGACGTTTTTGCGCTGCATCAACCGCATGAATGACCTGATCGAGGGCACGCGCGTCGAGGGCACCATGACGCTCGACGGCAACGATATCTATGCCGAGGGTGTCGACCCGGTCGATCTCCGTCGTCGCGTGGGCATGATCTTTCAGCAGCCCAACCCGTTTCCTAAATCCATCTACGAGAATGTCGCCTTTGGCCCTCGTCTGCAGGGCGTGACTAGCAAAAGTGACCTCGATGACATCGTGGAAGAATCGCTCAAGCGCGCCAACCTCTGGAAAGAGGTATCCAATCAGCTCAACAAGGATGGTTTGGCGCTCTCGGGCGGTCAGCAGCAGCGTCTGTGCATCGCGCGCGTGCTTGCGGTGCAACCCGATGTCCTTCTGATGGACGAGCCCTGCTCCGCCATCGACCCCACGTCCGTCTCTAAGGTCGAGGATCTGATGGCCGAGCTGGCGCCCGAGATGACGATCATCATCGTCACGCATTCAATGCAGCAGGCAGCTCGCATTAGCGACTACACCGCATTCTTCTTGCAGGAAGTTGCCGGCGAGCCCGCTACGCTCATCGAGTATGGTCAAACCGACGCGATCTTCACCAGCCCGGTGGACTCGCGGACGGAAGACTATATCACCGGCCGCTTTGGCTGATCGGTGCGACTAGTCCCAAGCCGATCGGATCTGGTCCGGTGCGTATTCACTGTGCGGGCGGCATGACCGCACCCAACTGATTGGAGTGAACCATGCGCAAACTGTTTTCCCGTCAGCTCATCGAGGCCCGTCACGAGATGCTGAGCATCTACGAGGCCGTCGATCTGGCCCTCCACGATGCCGTGAAGGCCTATGTGACCGACGACCGCAAGCTCGCCACCAAGACCAAGAAGCGCACGCTTTCGATTGACGCACGCTGCGCCAACCTGGAGGCCGTCTGCTACAACCTGATTGCCACGCAGTCACCGGTCGCCTCCGACTTCCGCTTGCTGCAGACGATCATCTACGTCGACTTTAACCTGCAGCGCATGACCGATAAGGTTCGCCAGATTTGCCGCGCCACGCGTCATATGATCAAGGCCGACATCTCGCTGCCCAAGGAGCTTGTCGGCACGGTCGAGGCCGAGGCTGAGGCCGTCTACCAGGTGCTGGGCTCTTCGCTTTCTGCGCTCGTCACCAACGACATGTCCATCATCTGCAACTTGGCCGTCGAGGACGAGCCAGTGCACGCCGCCTACGAGAAGTTCTTCCGCACCTTTAACCGCATGGACACGGGCGATTTTATGGACGACGACAGCAACTATGACGACCTGCGCCGCGCCATCATGGTATCGCGCTATCTCGATCGCATCGCCTCGATTTCCATCGATGCCGCCTGCCGTCTGACCTTCCTGTTGACCGGACAGCGTATGACTGCCGGTGATATCGCCTGCACTGATGAGGATGAGCTCGAGAGCATGCGCGTGCCTTCGGGCGAGGGTGTTATCATGAGGCCCGCCGTCGATGCACGCTACGTTGCCAAGGTGCCCGTTAACGAGGTCAGCGAGGGTCTTCGCTACCTGCTCGATCATCTTGAGGATGAGGACGATGGCGAGGACGACGAGGAGTAAGTAGCCCCGTTCGTCGAAAGATTGTAAATACCTAAGTGAGCGCGGCCTTGCACATGCGGGGCCGCGCTCTTGCGTTAGCATGGGACTACTTGTTTGGCTGTCAGCGGAGGCGATTGGCAATGGATAACTATTTGGACTTGATGCGCGCTCGCCGCGAGCAGATTCTGGAACGTTTTTATGCGGCGCTCGATCGCGCGGGCCGTCCCCACGACGCCGCGAGCCTCATTGCCGTGTCCAAGACCGTTGGTGTCGATGAGACCGTTGCCGCCATCCAGGCGGGGTATCGCCATTTTGCCGAGAACCGCCCGCAGGAGCTGGTTCGCAAGCTCAGGGGTCTGGCGGAGCATCCGGAGCTGCCCGAGGTGCGCTTCGATATGATCGGCAACCTGCAGACCAATAAGATCAA
>CABURG010000134.1 GCA_902493835.1 uncultured Collinsella sp.
CCAACATCGACCAGAAAACGCAAGCGCTCCAGGATTTCCTTGACGATACGGCCGCCGATAAACTGTTGGCGCTCGGTGAGTTCCAGGCCCTCAAAAAACTCGAGCGATTCACGGCACGACAGGCAACAAACCTCGTAAATGGACTTGCCGCCCACGGTGACGGCGAGCATCTCAGGGCGCAAACGAGCGCCGTGGCAGCTCGAGCACGGCTCCTCGCGAATGTACTTCTCCAGGCGCGCCTTGGTGTTCTCGTTCGTCGTCTCGGTATAGCGTTCGTACAGGATGTTGCGAACGCCCGAAAACTTGGTATCCCACTGGCTGCGACGTCCGTCGAGCTTTTGGTAGTCGACCGAGATCTTCGTATCGCCCAGGCCATCCAAGAATGCACGACGCACGCGAGGGGGCAAGTCCTCCCACGGCGTATCGGTGCTCACCTTAAAGTGTTTGCAGACCGCAGCAAAAATCTGCGGATAGTAGTTCGAGTTGCCAAACAGGCTACCAAAGACTCCGTCGGCAATGGACTTCGAGGGGTCCTCGATCAACGCCTCGGCATCAACGGTTTTCTTAAAGCCCAGGCCGTCGCACTCAGGACATGCGCCATAGGGAGCGTTGAACGAAAAATCACGCGGCTGAAGATCGTCAATGGAGTGACCATGCTCCGGGCACGCCAAGGCCAACGAATACTCCAGCAGCTCGCCCTCGGTCCCCTCGGGAGCATCACGATCGGGCAGCATGTACACGTTTACATTGCCGTGAGCCAGCGCGGTCGCCTGCTCAACAGACTCGGCGATACGGCCCAGAGAGTTCTCACGGATCACGATGCGATCGACTACGACCTCGATATCGTGCTTGAACTTCTTGTCCAGATCGATCGGATCGTCGAGCGAGCGCACTTCACCGTCGACACGCACGCGGCTAAAGCCCTCGGCGCGAAGGTCCTCAAACAGTTTGGTGTACTCGCCTTTTCGCCCGCGCACCACCGGTGCCAGCACAAACGCGCGGCGGCCCTCCCCCGCCGCCAAGACCTTGTCGGCAACCTGGTCGGTCGTCTGACGCTCAATGACGCGGCCGCATTCGGGACAGTGCGGGGTGCCCACACGGGCGAACAGCAGGCGCAGATAGTCATAAATCTCGGTTACGGTGCCAACCGTCGAGCGAGGGTTTTTAGACGTCGTCTTTTGGTCGATCGACACCGCCGGCGAAAGGCCGTCGATTGAATCCAAGTCGGGTTTGTCCATCTGGCCCAAGAACTGGCGCGCATAGCTCGAAAGACTCTCGACGTATCGACGCTGGCCCTCGGCATAGATAGTGTCAAATGCCAGCGAACTCTTGCCCGAGCCAGAAAGACCGGTAATGACCACGAGTTGGTCACGCGGAATGGAAACATCGATATCACGGAGGTTGTGCTCACGAGCGCCGCGAATAACGATAGAAGAATCAGACATGGAAGCTCCTTGCCTCCTATTGCATCGAATCATACTGTCGATGAGTTTAGCGCACTCGACGCGCACAGATGTTCGTAATACAAGATTCGCAGACCTTTAGCTTTGCGTATCGGGTGCTTTGTTTCTCGAAATGCCGTGGAAAGGTTACAGTAATCTACTACTGAACTTAATTTGCTGTAACAGAGGAACGTCCATGACCGAAGATATCCCCCTTGAAATCACTTCGAGCGACATGGCCAATCTGCCCATATTCATCGCCGTCCTTATCGTGGCCACCGTCGTCGTGCGCGTGTATTTTTCAATCAAACACAATGAAAAGCCGCCCATTGCCCGCGTCTTTTGGTGCGCGACGCTCCTCATCCCGCTCGGCATGGTAGCTGCATGGATTACGAATCAATTGCTCGTAAATGAGGACAATTCCCTATGGGTCCTTTCTTATTCGGCGCTCGGTGCTACCGCCGTCATACTTCTTGTCGAGCCCTTGGTTTCGGGACTTATCGACCAAACCGATCTTGCGACGGGAACGGTTGCCTGTATTTGCCGTGACATCCTTGTCATCGCCGCTGTTTCAGCGCTCTCGTTCGTTTCACTCGAAATTGCCTGTAACGAAACGTTCTATCGCATTCCCGCCAACTCATTCGGGTTTTCCGTCGGGCTGCTCGCGACGGTTCTGCTCTCCCTTTATTTGCTGGGACAGCGTCATGGAGGCGTCATGGCCCTCGTGCCCGTCGCCTGTTGCATCCTTGGCATTGCCGAGCACTTCGTCATAACGTTTAAAGGCGAAGCCATCCTGCCAAGTGATATCTTGGCCCTTGGCACCGCAATGGAAGTGAGCGAGGGATACGAGTTTACCTTTACCGCCGGAATCGTAACCTCTCTCGCCCTGCTGGAGATTTCCCTGGGGCTTCTTTCGCTTATCCGACCGCGAAAGCTCCGTACGCCCACCCATGTCTTCCCCGCAATCGCCGCTAACCTCTGCGCTTTTCTGCTAGTGACCGTTGTGGGGCTCTCAGGCTTTTCCAGCATCGACTTGGAGCAGGCGCTGGATTTTGGATTTGACCGTTGGCAGCCCATCACCACATATACGTCTCAGGGTTTTATCACTTCGTTCACCGAAATGGTCAACGAGTTGCCCATTGAGAAGCCCGAAGGCTATACGCCCGATGAGGCGCAGAGCATCGAGCAGGAGCTCGCCGCCGCCTACGACAG
The DNA here is from genome assembly GCA_902493835.1 of uncultured Collinsella sp. GTDB lineage: Bacteria > Actinomycetota > Coriobacteriia > Coriobacteriales > Coriobacteriaceae > Collinsella. The sequence goes on from CABURG010000134.1 coordinate 2,655, forward strand.
CACGTATGGCTCGAGCGAGCAGCGCGCGGCTGCCGTTGCCCAGTTCAATGAAATCAAGCCGACGATTGTTGCCGTCATGAACGAGAGTTTTAGCGACCTTTCGTGCTTTGAGCAGCTCCAGGCGGCCGGGTACACCGGCCCCGCATTCTACAACTCGCTTCCCGACACACTTGTTCGCGGCACCATGCTCGCTTCGGTCACCGGTGGCGGAACGGCAAACTCCGAATTCGAATTTTTGACCGGAGCGACAACGGCCTTTGTCGGATTAGGCAAGATCCCCTATCAGCTGTATCAGATGAATGGCGTCAACAGCCTGGCAAAGGACCTTAAAGAGCTTGGGTATACCGCTACCGCTATGCACCCGCAAAACCCCGTCAACTACCATCGAGATAAGATCTATCAGCAGCTGGGCTTTGGAGACTTTCTTTCAATCGGCGATTTCGAAGGTGCGCCCTGTTACCATGCCGGCGTATGCGACTACGCCACCTACGACAAGATACTCGACCTGCTTAGAACCGACGAAGCGCCGCAGTTCATCTTTGACGTCACGATGCAAAATCACGGCGGCTACGACTATGGCACCGTTCCCGCCGAAGAGCTGACAAACTATTGGGTCGAGGGAGCCAGCGAGGGCGCCAATAGCGCGCTCAACACCTATCTCACCTGCATCAACGCATCCGACCGGGACCTCGAGTACTTTATCAACGAGCTCCGCAATATCGGCAGACCGGTTGTTCTTGTCTTTTTTGGCGACCATCAGCCGAGCGCCGCAACGACTCTCAACGACGAGCTGTACCCTCAGGAAGATACGGCAAGCCACGCTTTCCGTGTCTATCAGTCAACCTATTTCGTCTGGGCTAACTATGAAATCGCCGGCAATACCGAGCTCAACGTCTACGACACCGTCGGGGCAAACGAGATTGCAGCCATTACCCTTAATAAGATCGGCGCCCCGCTCACCGACTATCAAAAGGCCCTGCTTGCAACAAGGTCAGATGTGCCCACCATCAATGTCGCCGGCTATCTCGGTGCCGACGGGCTGCGCTACAACTTGGAATCTGAAGACAGCCCATACACCTCGACGATCGACAAGCTGCAGCGCATGCAATACCTCGAGTTCGCCAGCAAAGTTCAGTAAGCCCGCCCATTCGCTTGGGCCCATCGTATTGCAAGCACGCTCGGCCCAAATGCATCGCAAATGACTCCCGCTCGCAAACGAGGGTACAATGACGCTCGTGTCACATCACGGGGCTCCGGCCCCAACATATACAAAGGAGTCATACATGGGTTGCGAGCACGCACAGGCCGCCGGCGGACAAACGTCGCCGTCGCAATTTGAGGAGAACACGCTGTCCGAGGTCAAACGCGTCATCGCCGTGCTTTCCGGCAAGGGCGGTGTCGGCAAGTCGTTTGTCACCGGTGCCATCGCCACCGAGCTTGCCCGTCACGGCCACAAGGTCGGCGTCCTCGATGCCGACATCACCGGTCCCTCTATCCCCAAGATGTTCGGCATGAGCGGACGCCACGTCCATGCCCTCGGCAACCTCATGCTGCCCGAAATCTCCGAGCGCGGCGTCAAGGTCATGAGCTCCAACCTTCTGCTCCAAAACGAGACCGACCCCGTCCTTTGGCGCGGTCCGGTCATCGCAGGCGCCATTAGGCAGTTCTGGAGCGAGACCTCGTGGGGCCCCATCGACTACCTGCTGGTCGACATGCCTCCGGGAACAGGCGACGTCGCGCTCACCGTCTTCCAGTCGCTGCCCGTCGACGGCATCGTCATCGTCACGAGCCCGCAGGATCTGGTCTCGATGATCGTCGCCAAGGCGGTCAACATGGCCGAGAAGATGAACGTCCCCATTCTGGGCATCGTCGAAAACATGAGCTATATTGAGTGCCCCGACTGCGGCAAGAAGATCGAGGTCTTTGGCAAGAGCAAGCTCCCCGAGGTCGCAGAGCGCTATAACCTCGACATCTTGGGCCAGCTTCCCATCAATCCGGCACTCGCCGAGGCCTGCGATAAGGGCGAGGTCGAGACCGCGCTGCCCGATGGCATGTTGCCCAAGGCAGTCTCTGCCGTCGAGGCCATTACCCC
>CABURG010000135.1 GCA_902493835.1 uncultured Collinsella sp.
AAGCCCTGCACGGCGGCCTCGGAAACCGTCTGCATCAGGTTGACGTAGCCTTCCTGGTCTTTGGCCAGGAGGATCATATGGTAGAGCTCGGGCTTGTGGTCGCGGGCAAGGGTCTCGTCCGGCGTAAAGTAGACCTCGCAGCCAAAGATGGGCTTGATGACCAGGGGCGGCTTGAGCTCGTCGATGTTGCCCTTCTCGTCCCACATGGCCATGTCTTTGACGTACTGGGCATGCTCGCGCGGATTTGCCTCGGGGTCGGGCTCCACCAGCTCGTCGCGGCGATCCTTTTCCAAGAAGGCCTTGTCGTGGCTCCAGGTTTTGTACTCGGGCGTGTTGTGATTGACAGCGTCGCAGGCCAACGCCAGGTCGGGCACGCCATACATGTAGCCGTGGTCGGTAATGGCCACGGCGGGCATGCCCAGCTCAACAGCGCGATTGACCATATCCTGGATACGGGTTGCGCCGTCGAGCATGGAGAAAACAGTGTGATTGTGCAGATGGACGAATGCCATGTGATGAGCTCCGATGCGGGTTCGTGTTCTGACTGAACGATTTTACCGCACGGCACGGACAGCACCCGAACCTAGCCAAACCAACACGGCTCCTCTTGCAGTTGCGGTGGAATAGTTCCCGCTTGGGCCACCTGGACCGCAATACAGGAACTATTCCACCGCAAGTTATCTGAGGGCTAGAGATTGTAGGTGACCACTTGGGGTTCGGCGGGTTCGACGAAGATGGTCGGATCCGGCTGCTCCACGCGAACGAACCTGACCGTCACCGTCTCAACGCCCGCCTTGTGCAACGCGTCGGCGTAGACGCGCGCCTGCACGGCGTGCTTCTCGAGCAGCTGGTCCGGCGTCTCATCCGGCGTGCCACCCGTCTTGTAATCGATGACCAGTGCGCGCGACGGATCGGCCGGGTCGGTGGCCAGTGCATCGATGGCGCCCTCGGCATAGGCACCGTAGTGGGCGATGTCCTCGTCCTCGCAGCCCAGCGAAAAGAACGGCACCTCGGCACGAACGCACGGCCACGCGAGCAGGTCGGCACGAACAGCCGACTTGAGCCAGCGGTCCAGGGCAACGTCGAAGCGCTCGCGCTGCTCCGGCGTCAGGCACCACAGGCGCGTCAGCGCATCGGCACGCTCAGTGGGCAACGCGTCGGCACCCATCTCGATGAGCCACTGGCAGGCGGCATGGAACGCCGAGCCCAGCGCCATGGGGTTGCCGGCGGGCTCAACGGCGGCCACGTCTGCATCCGTCATCTCGGAACCATCCGACTCCGCATCATCGCCGGACTCGCCCATGGGAACACGAGCCTCGGCGGCACGGTCTTCCGTCTCGGCATGGAGTGCCGCGGCGATTGACGAGTAGCTATACGAGTCACGCATCGGATACGGACAGATGCCCATGCGCACGCCCACTGCCTGGGGATACACAAGCTCAAACGAATCGGGCTTGGGGTCGGCAGGACCGGGGACGATTGTACTGGCCGAATCGTCGGCAGCATCTGTATCGACATCGCCACGAACAAGCCTGCCCTCGGCATCCAGCGAAGCGTTGGCCTCAAACGCCTGCTCGCCAAACGTAAAGCCCGCCAGCGAGATGAGCTCGTAGTCGCCCGGCTTGGAGTTGTCGAACACTAAACGGTCGCTATCGAGCTGCGGCATGTCCAGGGCGTCCGTCGGCAGGACGCGGCGCAGCACGTCGTAGGTCAGATCCGTCTCGACGTCGAAGGTCGGCGCCGTCACCTTGCCACGGCTCACGCCGGCATCCATCGCCAAGATCACCAGCTCGCGCGCACGCGTCATGGCAACATAGAGCAGGCGGGCCCGCTCCTCGAGCGAAAGCTGCAGGTCGTCGTTGCGCAGGCGAACGAATACCTCGGCGGGAGAGCCCGTCGCACAGACGTCCTCCATGAGCTCCGGCGGCAGCCACAGCGACGTACCCTTGCCCTTAAACGCATGCTCAAACTGCTTTTTGACGTCGTCGCCCTTCACAAAGGTACCGTCGGCAAGCTTAACGCCGTCGAAGCGTGCCGGCAGTGCCACGACCTGTGCTCCGCCCTCGACGCGACCCATCTGTGCCGCACCCGAGGACTTACGCACGCCAAAGCACTCGGCAACCGCCACGACCGGATACTCCAGACCCTTGGAGGCATGCACCGTCATGATGCGTACCGCGCCGTCGCCCTCCTCGTTGAGGGCACCCGGGGCCTCCTTGCCCGCCAAGAAGCGGTCGAAGGCCAGCGCGATGGAACGCGGCGAGTTGCCGAGCTCGGCCTCCGCCTCGGCCACGGCGTCGAGCGCCTTGAGCACGTTGGCGGCAATGGCCTTGCCCTCGGGACCACACTGTGCCAGACGCACAAACCAGCCGGAGGCATTGACCGCGTCGCGTGCGATGGCGGCGAATGAATCGCGGCCCACGCGACGAAGCGCATACCGCAGTACCTCGCGGGCGCGCGTCACGAGCGGCAAGCCCTGCAAGCCCGGCACATCGGAATCGCTCATGATGCCCGCATCGATGTTGCGGCGCGAGGTCTCCCCCGTCTCGCTATCGAGCTTGGTCGCCAGTGCCAGGAACTCCTGGGCACCGAGCGCAAACATCGGCGAGGCGAGCAGCGGCATAAGGCCCTGCGCCGTATCGGCCGGATTGGCGAGCGCACAAGCCAGGGCGCGCACCGTCTGCACCTCGGCAGCTTGGGCAAAGACTGAGCCGCCCGCGATGACGCAGTCTAGCCCCTGGTCACGGAAGGCCTGTGCGTAGACGTCTGCGTTGGTCATGCGGCCCAGCAGCAGCACCATGCCGCCCTGGGGCTGGCCGGCATCGGCAAGCGCGCGGAATCGCTCCGCGATCGCGCGGGCCTTGGCCTGTGTGCGCTCCTGCGTACTGCCGCCGGCAACAAAGAGCGCCTGACGACGCGAGGCGTCCGCCACCAGCGTGTCCTTGCGGCCGTCGCTCGCCTCAAGATCCAAAAAGCCCTGCATCAGGCCGCCGTCGTCGCCATCAAAGACGCGGGCCACATAGCGCAGCACCTCGTCGTGGCTGCGAAAGTTGCGCACGAGCTTGACGAGCTCGCCAGCAGGGGCGTCGGCCACGGCAGTCGCCTCGGGCGCGGCAGACGAGCCCACCTTGCGCTCCTGGCGACGGAACACCTCGACCTCGGCGCCGCGGAAGCGATAGATCGACTGCTGCGCATCGCCCACGGTGCACAGTGCGCGCTCCCCCGCGCCCGTCAGGTAACGGATAAGATCGACCTGCATCTGGTCGGTATCCTGAAACTCATCGATCATGACCATCTTAAAGCGGCCCTCATACGCAGCACGGATGGCAGGGTAATCGCGCAACGCCTCGTAAGCCATACGCAGCAGGTCGTTATTATCGAGGGCGGACTGGGCAGCCTTCAGCGCGCGATACTCGGCCTCCACGGAACGGGCCAGGCCCACCAGCGCATCGAGCGCTGGGCCACCGCAGGCAAGCACGATATTGATAAACGCATCGGCGGCCTCGGCCTTGAGCAGCTCGACCTGCTCCTTAGGGAATGCCTTGCTCGCGCGCGGCATGGTGCACGACATCATGAGTCGCGCCGCATCGGCCATGGTCTTGCCGCTCGCCTCGAACGCGTCGATGGCATCGAGCGCCGTCTGCGCCTTCTCGGTCGAGGCCTTGCTTGCGCCCAGCGCCGCGCGATAGGCATCGGCGAGTGCCGAGGTATCGGCCTGGCCGCGCGCCACGCGCACGCCGTCCATACCGCCCGGCAACTGACTCGACAGCTCCAGCAGGTCGCGCACCAGACCCTTGATGGTCGTACCGCCGCCAAAGGAACCACCCTCGCCCGCCATGGGATACCAGGCATAGAGGGCCTTGAGCGATGCCGCGAGCTCGGGGGCGGCATCGGGTGCCGTCGCGCGACCCAGCACATGCTCAACAGCCTGATCCATGAGCTCGTCGGTATCGGTGAGCACCGTGAACTCGGGGTCGATGCCCAACTCCAGCGCGTGCGCGCGCAGGATACGCGAGCACATGCCGTGAATGGTCGAAATCCACGCGTCGTCGACGGCCAGTGCTTCCTCGTCCATGCCCTCGTCGATAAGCGCACGGCGCACGCGGTCGCGAATCTCGGCCGCGGCATCTTTGGTAAAGGTAATGGCGAGCACCTGGTCCAGATGCTCAACGAACGGACCGGATTCGGGCGAGAGCGCGTAGACGATGCGGCGCGTGAGGGTAAAGGTCTTGCCCGAACCGGCGCCCGCCGAGACAAACAGCGGACGGTCGAGCGTTTTGACAATCTGCAGCTGTTGCGGCATCAAAGTCGAAAGATCCATGGTCTACACGTCCCTCCTTGCAAACGTTCCTTCGTGGTTATACGAGCAGCGCGCATGCGCGGCCTGAGCCGACGTCGGGTCGACGGCGGCAACGTTGCCTGCCTCGAGCTCGCGCAGGCGCTCGGCGATGCCGGCCTCAACGCGATCGAGCAGGGCGTCGAAGTCCATGCTGCCACCCTCGCCGGGGAAACCTTTCTTAAGGCCCGGGATGCGACCGTCTCCGCGCTCTTCCTCGAGCAGCTCGGCGCTCGCAGCACCGCGCAACGCCGGCTTGCCGCCCTTGGTCGAAAAGTAGAGCGCCGCGCGGGTGTCCAAATCCAGCGCCCGGCGCATGGCCTGGGCGTAGATGAGCGTTTGGGTATGTGGTGGCAACCAGCGCGGATCGTCGATGGGCGCCGTGCCCGATTCCTCGTCGCGCACCGTAG
>CABURG010000136.1 GCA_902493835.1 uncultured Collinsella sp.
CAGGAAATCGCCCTCGAGGACGCGCTCGAGCGGGCTGTCCGTGGCCTCGGCCTGGAACAGAAGCTGCAGCGCCTGACTGCGGGCAAGCGTACGCCCGCGATAAACCTTAAGGCTCAAAGGTTACTCCTTGGGGAAAACGAGGCCGTCGATGCAAACGTCAACGCGCTCGACCTCGACGCCCACCTGGGCGTCGATGGCGGCAACCACGGCGGCGCGAACAGCCTCGGCGAGTTTCTTGAACGGATAGCCAAAGAACACCACGACGCGCACGGTAAGCGCGAGCTTGTCGCCGATGACCTCGGCCTCGACCGCCGGCTCGGAAGCCGGGGCCTTGGACGAAAGCATCATGGAGACAAGGTTGGTGGCAAGGTCCTTGACGCCCACGGAGGCGATGCCCTCGACATCCGTGACGGCGCGCGAGACGATGGCGGTCAGAACATCGGGCGAAATGCCGATGCCGTCAATCTTGATTTCCTGGGGCATGAGTCCTCCTAGAAGAGTTGGTTGCTAGACGCGGGAGACGAACTTGCCGTCGCGGGTGTCAACCTTAATGACCTCGCCCTCGTTGAGGTACATGGGGACCTGGATGACAGCGCCGGTGTCGATGGTGGCCGGCTTGGTGGAACCCTGGACGGTATCGCCCTTGAAGCCCGGGTCGGTCTGGACGATGGTGGTCTCGATGAACATCGGCGGGGTCACGCCCATGAGCTCGTCGTCGGCGAAGAGCAGCTGGCAGGTGTCATTCTCGCGCAGCCACTTGGCGTTCTCGCCCACCATATCCTCGGGAACGGGAACCTGCTCGTAGGACTCGTTATCCATGAAGATGTAGTCGGCGCCGTCGTTGTAGAGGTACTGGAACTCACGGGTGGTGAGCATGACGCTCTCGAACTTGGTGCCGGCGTTGCAGGTGTTCTCGACGACGCGGCCGCTCTTGATGTCGCGGGTCTTGTAGCGCACGAAAGCGCCGCCCTTGCCCGGCTTGACGTGCTGGAACTCGACGATGGTGTAGACCTTGTCCTTAATGCGGAGACCGAGGCCGTTCTTGAAGTCGGCGGTAGAGATAGTAGGCATAGCGACCTTTCTTGTTATTGGCTAGACGCACAAACGTCCAAATTACATACGAGCGAAATTATACACTTGCAGACGGCGGCTGCGGCGAGCGCATAAAAAGAGAACGCGGGACGCCCGAATCGATCCGGACGCCCCGCCTCCAAAAACCCAAATGGATGGTTTAGCAATCGATAATATGCAGGTCGTGCGGGGTCTTGGTGAAGGGCTCGTAGCCGTTCTCGGTGACGACGCCGTAGTCCTCCAGGCGCACGCCGCCCACGCCGGGCAGGTACACGCCGGGCTCCATGGTGATAACCGAGCCGACTTCGATGATATTCTTGCTGCGGTTGAAGTTAGGCAGCTCGTGGATGTCGATGCCCACGCCGTGGCCCAGACCATGGTTGTAGTAATCGCCATAGCCGGCATCGCCAATAATCTTCTTGGAAAGCTTGAAAATGTCGTTGCCCTCGACGCCCGGATGGATAGCGGCGACGCACTCCTCATGGGTGCGGCGCACGAGCGCGTACAGGCCGAGCTGCTCCTGGGTGGGCTCGCCCATCACGACAGTGCGCGTCATGTCGGAGCGGTAGTCGCAGTAGCCCGCACCGTAATCCATGAGGACAAAGTCGCCCTTCTCGATCACGCGGTCGCTCGGGACGGCATGCGGATTGGCGGTGTTGGGACCGCTCGCGACGATGGAGCCAAAGGCCAGGCTGTCGGCGCCGTTGGCGAACATAAAGTTCTCGAGCTCGTTGCGGACCTGCTTCTCGGTCATGCCGGGCTTAATAAAGCCGAGCATGTGCTGGAAGGCAGCATCGGTAATCGACTGCGCGTGGCGCATGAGCTCGATCTCCTCTGCATCCTTGATGGCGCGCATCTTGCGGATGTCGTCATGCATCAGCGGCAGCATGCAGGCAACGGAGTGGTCCTCCAGACCACGCTGAATACCCTGGTAGAAGTTAATCTGCATGTCATCCTCGACGGCGCAGACGCGGCATTTGTTGGCCGCAATCTTGCCGGCGACCCAGCCGGGAATGGTGCCCTCGTCCATGTCGTAGACCCAGGGGCTGCCGGCGGGCGTGTTCTCCTCAAAACTGTTGAGATAGCGCGAGTCGGTGTGGAACAGGCATTGATCGACCGTAATAAACGCGGCGTGCGGGAACTCGAAGGTGTAGTCGAAGACGCCCTTCACGCCCGTGAGCCAACGGAGGTTAGCCTCGTCGCGAACGACGATAGCGTCGTAGCCGCGCTCGGCCATCAGGGCACGGACACGCTCGATACGACCGGCAGGACCGGCAGCAAACTCAGACATGCAGATTCCTTTCTTGTTGTCCTCAATAAAAGCGGGACGGGCTCAATCAGCGCACGAAACCGTAAACGATTCGCAACCGATTAAAACCCGTCCCTCAAAATGATACGAAAGACGATGGATGTCAATAAAGTTAGAGAAGTTCCCTGCGAGAAGCCAGATACGCCTGCGCATGGCGCTCGAGAACCTCGTCCTCTACATTTGTAAGACGGATAGCACCAAGTGCCGCGGGCAGCGGCAGCATGCTGCGATTAGAGCGTGCGAACTGCTGCCTGCGGAACTCCGCAATAAAGGCCGCCGGTTCAAGGTCGAAGGCAAGCTCCTCGATGCCAAAGTCCTCCAGGCAGTCATCGACCTCAAACACGTAGTCGATATCGAAGTCGCAGGCATCGTGTGCAAGGCGCGCCTCAAAGCGCATACCCTCGGAAAGGAGCTGGTATGCGGGGACGTGCGCCGCAGCATCACCCAGGCAGGCGCGAAGGGTGCGCTCCCCCGTCTTGCCAAAATCGAGCGCGTGGCGAGCGCTGGGGTTCGTGGCCATGAGCACGTCTTTGCGCGCGGTCTGGGACCACTGCACGGCATTGACGAGCGCGACCTCCTCACCGGCAAGAATCTCTGGGACCGTCTCGGAGAACTGGTTCCAGCGCGACTTGCTGCTCGAGAGCATAGTGCCCACGAGCACCGCATAGCCAAGCTTAAGGTCCTCGGGGTTGGCCTCGCGAACAAGGTCCAGATTGCACACGACCAGACCGGGCTCGGGGCGCACCGCGATGGCGGGCAGCATGTGGTCGCCCGAAGCGACGAGCGGCTCCATCGTCGTAGCGACCGTGAGCATAGCGTCGAAGGTCGTCGGCAGCAGGGCGCACTCCGTGCGTCCGCACCACTGGTTGGCGCACCAGCAAACAACCGAGCAGGTTGCGGCATCGCCAACAGCAACAACCAAGTCATCGCAGGTAATACCGTTAGCCGATAGCGCGCCAAAGACAGTATCGGCGTCAGCCAAGGTCGCGCCATCAGGCGAAACCTCAAGCGAAAGCTCCGACACAGCAAAGCCGGCATCAACCAGAGCGTGCTCAACGATCTCACTAAAGCGATCGGACACAGCGCTGTTCCAGACAACCATCGCGCGCTTGGGCTTGCCCACGACCGAGGCAAACATGCGCGACAGCTCGCTAAACGCGTCAAAGCCGACGCGAACATCGACGCTGCGGTTTTGGAAATTGATGAGTTGACGGCGAATCATAGCAGTCCACGCTCCAAAAGCATCTCGGCACAAACATAAGAAACGTCTTCAAAGGACTTATTGCGAATATCGAGGGTAAGATCGGCAGCTTGGCGATACAGCGGACGTCGATGCTCGAACAAGCGCGCCGCATGCTCAGGCGAGCGGAAATCGGGACGCGTGTCGGAGCGGCGGATCTGGCGCATCGAATCCTCAAAGTCACCCTCGAGGTACACGCAGGTACCCATCTGGTGCATGAGCTCGATATTGACCGGCGTCTCGACAATGCCACCACCGCACGAAACCAGCAGGCTGCGCTCGCTTTGGAGCGAACGGAGCGCCGAAGTCTCGAGCTCGCGAAAACGCTCCTCGCCCTCGGTCTCAAAAATCTCGGTTACTGATTTTCCGCAACAGCGCACGACAAGTCGGTCGGTATCGATAAACCGACGCTTGAACATGGTGCCCACGTTGCGCGCGAGCGTCGATTTGCCCGCACCCAAAAACCCGATAAAGAAGATATGGTCGCAGCCGTGCTTGGTGTGCTGGGACATGACGAAACCTATTCCTCGCAGGGAAGGTCGCGCAGGGCCCGGCGCTCAAAGATACGGAAGATCTGCGTATACCACAGGTCCTGAGTTGCCTGCGGCTTTACCAAGATTGTGTCGACGCCGGCAAAGTTACCGCTCCACACGTCCGTGTACAGCTGGTCACCGATCAGCACGGCCTCATCGGCCGTGGCGCCCAAGCGCTTAAGACCGGCCTTGAGAGCAAACGGTGCAGGCTTCATGGCATGGCTGATGGCCTCGAGCCCCAGCTCGCGTGCTGAGCTCATGACCTGGTCGCGATGCCAGTTGTTCGACACCATGCACAGCTTAAAGCCCTTGGCACGAGCGGCGTCGAGCCAGGCCGAGACGGCAGCGGGAACCTGCTCGGTATCACGCGGCACCAGGGTGTTATCGCGGTCGAGCAAAATGGCGCGCTTGCCGTCGGCCCACAGGGTATCAAGGTCGATGCGGTCGACCGAGGCAACATATCGTTTGGGGCTGAAAATCCTCATGTTTAATTCCAAGACTGTTGGTGCTCTTCGTAGGTCTGAGAGAAATACTCCTCGTCCTGCGTAATGTAAAAATACAGGTCATCG
>CABURG010000137.1 GCA_902493835.1 uncultured Collinsella sp.
CGGGGAAGGTCACGCCGTAAACCTCGACACGGAAAAAGCCGCCGGCAGGCGCCGTCTCGCCAAAGTCAATCTTGAGCGTCTGGCCGTCAGCCTTGCACGTGGGCTTCATGGGCGTACGATCCATGAGGTCCTCGCCCGAGAGCATCGTCAATCGCGTGTCATCGGTACCAAACGTCGTGCCGTCGACAAACGTCAAAGAAAGACCGCTCAGCTCCTCGTCGGCATCGGCCTGAACTTCCCAGGTAATGCGCGTCTCGGTGCCGCCGACCACATCGCTGCCCGAACCGGTGTTGGGTCGGGCGGTAATCTTTGCGGTCTCAAGCGCCTGAGCGGTCGTGGGCGCATATGCCCCCGCGCACACCAGCGCGAGCGCCACGGCCATGACGCAGGCTAGCTTTTGGAGCAAGGCGGACAGTGGAAAACGCTGCTCCGCGGCCCCTTTGTTCAGTCGAGACAAGGTGGCTCCTATCGTAGAAGTTGCCGGCAAAACGAGACGGAAACGCTCTCCGTCAAAAGAAGCGCAAAGGCCCTCTCCGCAAAACGGAAAGGGCCCGCGCGCAATCAAGTAGTTATTTTACTTGATATTGTACTTAGCCATGAGGGCGTCGACGGTACCGTCGTCGGTCAGGTCCTTGATGGCCTGGTTGATGTCGTCCTTGAGCTTGGTGTTGCCCTGGTTGATGGCGATGGCGTACTCCTCGCCGGTGCTGATCTGCTTGATGGTCTGGCAGGTGTTGAACTGCTCGGCGGTCAGCTGGCTGGCAACGGAGCGGTTGGTGACTACGGCGTCGCCCTTATCGGACTGCAGAGCGCTGAAGCACTCGGTGGCGTCCTTGTAGGGGACGATCTTGGCCTTCGGGAAGTTCTCCTGGGCAAAGGCCTCGGCGGTCGAGCCAGACTGGACGATGATGGTAGCGTCGGCGTTGTTGAGCTTCTCGCTGAAGTTATCGGCCGTGATGTCGGTGTTATCGACCTTGGTCACGATAGCCTGATCGTCCATGTAGTAGGAATCAGAGAAAGTGACTTCCTTCTCACGCTCGGGCGTGTCGGTGATAGCCGCGATGGAAACGTCATACTTGGCGCCCGAAGCGACGCCCGGAACCAGCGTGTCAAAGTCATTGTTGACATACTCGACATCCAGACCCAGCTTGTCACCGATAGCCTTGATGAGCTCAAGGTCAAAGCCCTGGTAGTCGCCGTTGTCATCCTTGTACTCAAACGGCGCGTACTCGGCAGAGGTGCCGACGGTCAGCGTGCCGTCCTTGACGAGCGCGTACTCCTTGGAGCCGTCGACCTTCTCGACCTTAGCGTCGTCAGAGCTGCTGGAACCGGCATCAGAACCAGAGGTGGCGTTGGACGAACCGCAGCCCGTCAGAGCAAGGGCGAGCGCCATAGCACCCGTGGCGGCAAATGCGCCAAGCTTCTTCAGCTTCATAATCAGTCTCCTTCCGGTGACCTCGTTTGATTCAGAGGTCTGCAAAAACTGTTGGCTATTATGCACCCGGAATTACGAATCTGCAATGAGAAAACTAATTGAAACAAACCCATAACGTGAATGGAATACTCTACTTTGTGACAGTCATTACTGCTGCAATGACCTTAATAGTCTAATTTCAGCTGCATAACCTGCAAGTTCGTTCGGAGTCTCCAAAATAAACGGCAGCGAACGCAAACGGCCATTCGATACAATATTCTGCATAACCTGCATACCGCCGCCAAATTCCTCGCTGCCAAGGTATCCCTTGCCGATGCACTCGTGACGATCTTTATGGGCGCCACAAGGGTTCTTCGAATCGTTGATGTGTACGGCATGCAAGCGATCGATACCCACCACGCGGTCGAACTCGTCGAGTACGTCGTCCAGATCATGGATGAGGTCGTAGCCGGCATCGCTCACATGGCAGGTGTCCAAACAAACGCCCAGCTTATCGGACAGCTTTGGGCGCTTGGCGGCAACGCCCTCGATAATGCACGCCAGTTCTTCAAAGCTACGGCCCACCTCGGTGCCCTTTCCTGCCATGGTCTCGAGTAATACCGTCGTCTGCTGCCCCTCAAACATCACCTGGCACAGCGTGTCGACAATCATCTGAATGCCGACGTCGGAGCCCTGTCCCACATGCGCACCGGGATGGAAGTTGTAGTAGTTGCCGGGCAGTGTTTCCAGACGCTGCAAGTCCTCGGCCATTGCCTCCAAGGCAAACTCGCGTGCCCGCTCTTTGGCAGAACAGGGGTTGTAGGTATACGGGGCATGCGCCACCAGCGGTCCAAAGTCGTTTTGCGCCATAAGCTCGCGCAGAGCCGCCACGTCATCCATGTCAAGTTCTTTTGCCTTGCCACCGCGCGGGTTGCGCGTAAAGAACGCAAAGGTATTGGCGCCAATGGACAGCGCCGTCTCCCCCATTGCCCGATAGCCCCTCGTCGTCGAAAGATGACACCCGATCGTCAGCATCTCCAACTCCCTCTTCATCAGTTGCGGTGAAATACGGTCTATTGGTGCCTTATTTTGGCGCAAACAGACCATATTCCACCGCAAGTTATAAAAGAGGCATCAGGGGCAAAGGCCTCCAAGGCATTCCAGGCGTTGGCGCCATGCCCCCACGCCCTAAAGTTTCAAGCGAATCGCATCGATGATGTGCGCACAGCGCTGTGTAGCGGCTAGGGACATGATGGGGCTTTCGAGTTTCCCCGCCTGAATGAGCTGTGTCGCATGCGATGCCTCACCGTAAAAATCATCGACCTCAAATGGTGCATCGATTTCGAGTGCTCGACCGTCGGAGTACTTCACATGGGCAAGCTCGGGGCGATGGAGACGCTCGATTTCCAACGAGCCCCGCTCACAGGCAATCGTTAAGCGGCTTTCATATGTTGCTTTGCCGTCGCACACCATATGAATGGGTATACCGCCGACGCTCATATGGATCTCGTTTGCCCAATCGACACGGCCGCCTGATACGTCACGCCAGCGAACTTCACGGGACGAAACCTCGCACGCGCCCGCGAGCAAATCCTCAAACCAACCGACCGCATAACAGCCCATGTCATATAGACAGCCGCCCTGCAGCGGATCAAGCAGATAGCCCGAAGGAGACTCGCCGTAATCGAGCTTTTGCACGCTTTCAATCGAGACAATACGGCCAAGCTCACCCGACGCAAGCAAGTCTTTCACGCGAGTGCGCATCGGGCAAAACCGATTCTTCATCGCCTCCATAAACAGCACGCCGCACTCGCGAGAGGTGGAGGCGATCGAGAGAGCCTCTTCCTCACTCAAAACGGCCGGCTTTTCGCACAGCACGGCCTTTCCGGCGCACAGCGCGCGACAGGCCCAACGCGTATGCATGCCATGCGGAAGAGCCAAGTAGATTGCGTCGACATCGGGGTCGGCAATCAGCGCGTCATAAGCCGCATCGCCGTTATCGTCGGCCGAGGCATGGCCATGCGCAGCATCGATCGAAAACGCTCGGCAAAATTCCTCGACATGTGCAGGAGTGCGACCGGCCGCAGCCACCAGCCGTGCCCCGTCGACCTTCTTGAGCGACGATGCAAATCGATGAGAAATGTGCCCAGCGCCCAAAATGCCCCAACGAACCCCACGCGAATCATTACGTAAACCTCGGTCACCCACGATAGCCTCCCATCAGTTGCGGCGAAATAGTTCCTGCTATCGCCCTATTCTGCCGCAAACAGGAACTATTCCATCACAAGATATAAAAGGGTCATGAGGAGCGAGTTTTGCCGAAGACTTTAAGCATGGCCGTTACGGGGCCCGGCTGGAAGCGTCGGCGCACGTCATCGAGACGCTCGGGGATATCGATATGCTGTGGGCAGTGGCGCGCGCATTTGCCGCACTTGACGCAATTGCTCACCAGCTTGGCCTCGCTTGTGCGCACCGCGCTCGCCGTAAAGTACTGCGACAGACCCGTAAACCAGCTGTGCGCATAGCTTGCGTTGTAGGCGGCAAAACATCCAGGGATATTGATGCCTTTAGGGCACGGCATGCAATAGCCGCATCCCGTGCAGGGCACGCGATTCGATTTTTCAAACTCATCCAGCACGTGCGCGATCGTGTCGAGCTGGTTGGCAGTCATCGAATCCGGCAGGGCCCGATCGGCCAACACCGCGTTCTCATCCACCTGCGCGATATCGGTCATACCCGAAAGCAACATCGTCACCTGAGGATGATTCCAGACCCACGAAAGACCCCAGGCGGCAGGAGTGCGCAAATGCGGGTCACGGGCACTATCGAGCACAGCGCGGGCCCGTGGCGGCAGCTTGCCCGCTAAACGCCCGCCCAGCAGTGGCTCCATCACAAACACCGCGAGGCCTCGCTCGGCGGCGGCCATGAGCCCCGCTGTTCCCGCCTGATATCGCTCTCCAGCGTAATTGTACTGGATCTGGCAAAAGTCCCACTCATATGCATCGAGCATCGTCAGGAAATCCGCCGCGCTGCCGTGGTACGAAAAACCAATCTGGCGAATGCGCCCCGCCGCCTTTTGACGCGCGATCCAGTCCTCGATGCCCAGTGCCACCACGCGCTCCCACTGGGCGGGCGAGGTAATGTTGTGCATAAGGTAATAGTCGATATGGTCGGTCCGCAGGCGGCGCAGTTGCTCGTCGAAGAACCGGTCGAAATCCTCCGCGCACTTGCACGAAGCATGCGGCAGCTTGGTCGCGAGCAAAACC
>CABURG010000138.1 GCA_902493835.1 uncultured Collinsella sp.
CGTCAACAAAAGCGTGATCGATAATCCAATGCATACGCTCAAAGCTCGGCTTCATGCCAAAGTCGCTGCCCATGAGCTGTAGGCGCTCGACCGTCATCGGCGAGCCGTCGGGCAGCACGGGCTTCTGTGCCTCGAGCGCATCGGCCAGGGCTGCCACGCGCTCGATGTCGGCGGGGTAGCGGTCGTAATACTGCTGCGTCTTGGCGGCCATGCGCGGGAAGGTGTGCGCGTAGACCTCGCTGGCGCTCGCCGGCACGTGGGGGATGCCGCCGCAGGTAAAGCTCGCCGCCACGCCCTCGGGGAAGAGCGACAGATAACTCAACGTCAAAAAGCCGCCGTAGCTCTGGCCGAGCGTGACCCAGGGCTTGCCGCCAAAGCCCACCAGACGCAGGTACTCAAAATCGCGCACGATGGAGCTGGCAAGGTGGCGCTTGAGGAAGTCAGCCTGCGAGCGTGCGGCATCGGAGTCGGCCGCCGTCGCGCGCTCGCCCAGTGCGGCAATCGTGCGCCCGTCTACACAGCTGCTGCGCCCGGTGCCGCGCTGGTCGGGCAGGACGACGCGGAAGTGCTTGACGGCCTCCTCGATCCAGCCGTCGCTTGTGGGCGACAGCGGACGCGAGCTCTCGCCGCCGGGGCCGCCCTGCAAAAACAGGAGCAGCGGCAGATCGTCGTTGATGCGGCCGGGCGCGCAAACCACGCGGTAGAAGAGCTTGATGCTCTCGGGCGCGCCGGCGATTGGTGCCGGCATAGCGCCGCGGCGCATGGTGCTGCCGACGGCCAGGAGCATCGGCTCCAGGCCGCGCCAGTCAAGGGGGACGTCGATGCTGTGGTCCTCGACATAAAGGCCGGGGACGTGGTACGAAGTGATGAGGGCCATGTGAGTCTTCCGTTCGTTGCGGTGTTCCGGGTTGACCAATTCTACCGCCGCGGGCGAGGCCATGCGCAAATCGGCTACCATGGTTGCAAACTTCTAGGAGAAAGGGCCGCCCATGTCGGTCGATATAGCCACGTATGTCCACGATCTTGCCGTTGCCGCCAAGGCAGCGTCGGCCTCGCTTGCCACGGCGAGCGATGAGCAGCGCCAGGAGGCCGTGCGCGCCATGGCCGCAGCACTGCGCAACGGTGTCGACTCCATCGTCGCCGCCAACGAGCTCGATATGTCCGCCGCGCGCGATGCGGGCACCTCGGCCGGACTGCTCGATCGCCTGCTGCTGACGCCCGAGCGCGTCGAGGGCATGGCCGCCGGTCTGGAAAAGCTCGCCGAGCTGCCCGATCCCGTGGGCCGCGTGCTCGACCACCGCGTGCTTGCAAGTGGCGTGGACCTGACCCGTGTGAGTGTGCCGCTGGGCCTGGTCGCTATGGTCTACGAGGCGCGTCCCAACGTGACGGCCGACGCCGCAGGCATCTGCATCCGTACCGGCAACGCCTGCATTCTGCGCGGCGGCTCGCTGGCCTATCACTCGTGTGCCATGATCGCCGAGCTGCTGGCCGATGCGCTCGAGGCCAAGGGCTTCCCGCGCGAGGCCGTGTCGATGATCGAGTCCACCGACCGCGAGGCTACTGGCGAGCTCATGAAGCTCCGCGGTATTGTCGACGTGCTCATTCCGCGCGGCGGTGCAGGCCTGATCCAGCGCTGTGTGCGCGAGTCGCTCGTGCCGGTGATCGAGACGGGTACGGGCAACTGCCACATCTATGTGCATGAATCCGCCGACTTTGATAAGGCACTCAACATTATCGTTAATGCCAAGACCCAGCGCGTAGGCGTGTGCAATGCCGCCGAGTCGCTGCTGGTCGACCGTGCTGTGGCCGACGCGTTTTTGCCTGCGGTCGTTGCCGTGCTGCACGACCACGGCGTGCTCATTCACGGCGACGAGGCCACGTGCGCCGCGTGCGCCGACGCCGGCTTTGTGGAGGGCGATGACTACGTCGCCGCGACTGAGGAGGACTGGGGTCGCGAGTACCTGGCGCTCGAGATGAGCGTGAAGGTCGTGGCAAACGAGGACGAGGCCATCGCACACATCAACCGCTACGGCACGATGCACTCCGAGGCCATCGTTGCCGAGGACACGGATGCTTGCGAGCGCTTCCTGGATGCGGTCGATGCCTCGGCCGTGTACGCCAACGCCAGCACGCGCTTCACCGACGGCGGCGAGTTTGGCCTGGGCGCCGAGATCGGCATCTCGACCCAAAAACTCCACGCCCGTGGCCCCTTTGCCGCCGAGGCCCTCACCACCTACAAATACAAGCTCCGCGGCACCGGCCAGGTCCGCCCCTAAACCCCTCGTAAACGAAAACCACCACAAAGGTGCCTGTCCCCTTCGTGGTGGTTTTAGGTGGCGTGGGCGGTTAGGCCTGGAAGGTATCGCGGTCGGGGGCGAAGGACTGCATGGCCGCGATGGTGCGGTCAAAGAGCTCGGGGAGCTCCCAGCCCAACATCTCGGCGCCCTGCGAAATCACGTCGCGCGAGCAGCCGGCGGCAAAGCGCTTGTCCTTGAACTTCTTCTTGAGCGACTTGGTCGTAAAGTCCATAACGCTCTTGCTCGGGCGCATGATGACTGCAGCGCCGATCAGGCCGGTGAGCTCATCGCAGGCAAACAGGATCTTTTCCATCTGCAGCTCGGGTTTGGGCAGCGAGGTATTGAAGTCCGACGTGTGCGTCTGGATGGCGCGAATGAGCTCGGGAGACGCACCTTCGCCCTTAAGAATCTCGGCAGCATAGATGGTGTGGTTCATGGGGTCGTCCTCATGCTCCTCCCAATCCAGGTCGTGCAGCAGACCGACGATGCCCCAAAACTCCTCGTTCTCGGGGTCGAACTCGCGCGCAAAGTAGCGCATAGTGCCCTCGACCGTCTCGCCATGGGTGATGTGGAACGGGTCCTTGTTATGCTCGTTGAGCAGTTCGAACGCGCGGTCGCGGGTGATTCCGGCGGTAAGCGGCTCTGCCATAAGAGACTCCTTGTGCTCGTGGGTATCGATAAGAATGAATACTACTAGAACAAGAAAACCACCACAAAGGTGCCTGTTCCCTTTGTGGTGGTTTTTGGCGCGGATGGGTTAGTTGAGGGCGGCTTGGGCTAGGCGGGCTTCGGCGGCCTCCTCGGTGACGCCAAGGGCCACGGCGAACTCCTCGATGGAGCGGCGTTTGGCCTCCTTGAGTACGCGCATGTAGTAGGAGCTGGGTTTTTTATCAGCTTCCTCGGCCTGGCGAATGCGGTGCATCATGGTCTTTGCCACGCGGACCGTCTCGGGTGCGCCCAGCTTGAGCTGCTGCTTAAAGTGTGTCTCCTCAAGCGAGCTGTTGCGCTCGGTAAAGGTGTCGCACTCCAGCTCATCGTAGTGGCTCAGCAGGTGCTCGGCATCTTGCTGCGAGATGGCGGCGTGCAAACGGTCGGCCTGCGCCACGGGGTACATGAGGATCGTCTGCGCATGTCCCTGCTTGGTCTCGAGCAGCAGCATGGGCTGCGGTGTGTCGTCCCTAAAACCGACGACGGTGCAGACTCCCTGGCCCGGATGAATGACGTGTTGACCGATTGAGAACATGCTACCTCCAACTTATACGAATTTACGTATGTCTAGAATAACACGCTGACGTGCGCAAACCCTTACTTTATGCAGGAAAAGCACACAACTCTGATAGGTAAGAGTATTCGATAACAGACGCAGCTCATACACACCTTTATGCATTTTCAACGCCTGCATAATCTGCAGGCAGACTGGCATCTTTGAGTGACTCCATACAAGCTGTAGTCATTTTTGTGCATATGCAATATCTATTAGCTTTACCCTGCGACAGTGCCCGTCGCTTGTGATAGAGTGCTACAAACTCTGGCTTTTGCCCTACGAGTGACCAAGAGCTCGGGGGCTTTAACACAAGGAGGATCTATGCCCGAGAAGATTGAAGAGCTGGTACGCGCTGCGCTTGCTGCGGCCCAGGAGGCCGGCGACCTTTCCGCATTTGAACTTGACGATTGCGCTATCGAGCGACCGGCTGACACTTCTCATGGCGAGTGGACCTCTACCATGGCCCTGAAGTCCGCCAAGCTGGCCCACTGCGCCCCGCGCAAGATCGCCGAGGCCATCGTTGCCCATATGCCCGAGGACCCCGCGATCGAGAAAGTCGAGATCGCAGGCCCCGGCTTCATCAACTTCTACCTCTCCGTTGCCGTCAAGAATGCCATCTTTGGCGAGGCTCGCGAGAAGGGTATGGACTTCGCTAAGTCCAACGTCGGTGGTGGCCTGAAGACCCAGGTTGAGTTCGTTTCCGCCAACCCCGTCGGCCCCATGCACATCGGCCACGGCCGCTGGGCCGCGCTGGGCGACTCGCTCTGCCGTGTTATGGACCACGCCGGTTACGACATCCAGCGTGAGTTCTACATCAACGACCACGGCTCTCAGATGAACACCTTCGGCAACTCCATCAGCACGCGCTATATGCAGCTTGCCGACATCATCGCCAAGCAGGGCGTGGATATCGACGAGGCTCACAAGCTGCTGATCGCCGACCGCGATGCCTTTGTTGCCGACGAGAACGACGAGCATCCCGAGACCCATCCGTACCAGGATAACTTTGCCGAGACCCTGGGCAAGGACTCCTATGGCGGCGACTACATTATCGACGAGGCTGCCGAGTTCTGGCGCACCGACGGCGATAAGTGGGTCAACGCCGATCCGCAG
>CABURG010000139.1 GCA_902493835.1 uncultured Collinsella sp.
GGGTGGGGCATTTGCACGCCTGGTGGCGGCAAGTCCCGCGATTGCCGAAGATGCCGCACGCTCGCTTACGCTTGAGCAGCTTGCACCTCTTTTGGGCGACGGGGATCGTTCGAACATGTGGGTGAACCGCGAGCTGACGCCGGGGCTTCCCATGTTTGGATACACGATCGAGCGCGACGGGGCACCCGCCGTGTTGATCTTTGTGCGTAGTGCGGCCGAAAACCAAATGACCCTCTATTATCAAAACCTGTTCCGCATCTTGTGCGGCCTGGTCGAAAGTGCGCTGGGCCGTGCCTTTGATTATGAGGCGGTGGCGCAGGATAAACGCTGCGTTGACGGCACTTGCGTGCTCAAGCAGGCTGCCTTTGGCCAAGAGCTCGCGGCGGAGCAGGCGCTGGCAGATAGCAAGATGGGGAGTTTTTTGCTCCTGCGCGTGGTACCGGGCATGGAGTCTGTCGGCGAGCTGGTGGGCGCAATTGGGTCGGCAATCCGCGAGAGCGACGCGGCGGGCTTGGTCGACGGCGACGTGCTCTACCTGCTTATGCGTCAGGCAAAGGCGTGCGATCTGCCCATTATCCGCGAGCGCCTGAGCGCAAAGCATATTGCGGTGGAGCCCGTCGACGGCGAGGACATCGTGGCGCTGTTGCAGCACATCTCTTACACCGGTGACGGTGAGGGGGGTGCCGCTTGATCTCGCTTGTCGTTGCTGCCGTCTTGCTGCTGATTCATGCGCTGGTTTGCCTGACGCTGTGGACGCTCATGAAACTGGGCCTGCTGCCGGTGCGCGGGCACATGCTGGCTGTGATAGTGCTGGTGCCGCTGTGGGGCTCGTTGCTGGTGGTTTTGCTATCGGTGCGCAGCGCGGTGTTTGGCGAGGGGCTGAAAGAGTCTGCGCTGGAGTCGCTGCGCTTCAACGATGACCTGCATCGCAGTATGTCGGTACCGAGTGGTGAGGACGATTCAGGCGTAGTGCCGCTCGAGGAGGCACTCATCGTCAACGACCCGGCATACCGGCGCCGCCTAATGCTCTCCATGCTCACCGAGGAGCCCGACGCGTACCTGGCGCAGCTGCAGGCGGCTAAGCTTAACGACGACGTTGAGGTGGCGCACTATGCCGCGACGGCGGTGGCGCAGATCTCCAAGGAGTCCGACCTTAAACTGCAGCAGCTGGAGCGTGCCTTTAAGACGGACCCGAGCGCTCAAAACCTCAACGAATACTGTGATTTTCTTGGTGAATACTTGGGCTCGGGCTTGGCTGAGGGGCGCGTGGCTCAGATTCAGCGCCAACAGTACGCGCTCCTGCTTGCGCGTCGCTGCGAGCGCGAGGATACCCTTGAGCTGCGCATTCGATACGCGACGGCGCTGGCCGATGTCGGACAGATCGACGAGGCGCAGGGCGTGACCGACCAGCTGGTGCTCGACGTGCCCGACGAGCAGGAGGTTTGGATGCTTTGCCTGCGCCTGGCCGTGATGCGCCGCGACGGTGACGAAGTCCACCGTGTGATCGATGCGATTGACAAGCAGCATGTGTATTTGAGCGCCGACAACCGCGAAAAGTTGGCGTTTTGGCGCGACGGGGAGGAGGCCAGATGAGCGTGGCGCAACATATCCGCGACCGTGCAGGCCGCTTTCGTTGGATGGGACTGCTTGTGGTGTGGGCGGTCTTTATTGCCATGGCGGCCGTGCTGCTGGTGGAGCGCGCCGGCGTACAGTACAGTGCGGGTCAGCACAAGCTGGGTATGCTTGCCGCCAACGATGCGGTGCCGGCTTCCTCGGCAATATTTGGCCAAAAGCCCACGTGCCTGGTCATTACCGACTCGGACCAAGATAGCGTCGACGACGTTAAAGACCAGTTCGACCAGATTTTGCTGGACATGAAGATCGCCCATCGCGATGTTGATATCGCCACCGACGGTGCGGACGCGATCCCATCGCTCACGTCGTTTGATCGCGTGATTGTGCTTATGCCCTCGCTTGACGGACTGGGTGCGCATCTGACCGACATTATGAGTTGGGTGAGTGCCGGCGGTTCGCTTATGCTGGGCATGACGCCAGATAACTCGAACTACCTGCAGGCTATTGCTTCCAAGCTTGGGATCGAATCGGCCGGATATGACTATGCGACAGCTGAAAGTATCGTTCCGAGCAATGACTATATGTTGGGCGGAGGAGAGCGCTACGAGTTCTCGGATCCCTTCGATTCTTCGCTCTCGGTTTCATTGCGCGAAACGGCGCACGTGTGGGCAAAGACCGGTGACGCGGGCACGCCGCTCATTTGGTCTAACGATTGCGGCAGTGGTCACACCGTGGTGTGCAACATTGGCATCTACGACAAGGTCATGCGTGGGTTCTATGCTTCGGCCATAAGCTTACTGGGTGATGCCACGGCCTATCCGGTCATCAACAGCGCCGTGTTCTATTTGGACGACTTTCCTAGCCCTGTGCCCTCGGGCGATGGTACTTATATCAAGCGTGACTACGGCCTTTCCATTGCGGATTTTTACACCAAGGTCTGGTGGCCCGATCTGCAAAAGCTTGCGCAAAAATACGGCATTCGCTATACCGGCGTGATGATCGAAAACTACGAGGACGCGGTCAACCAGACCGAGCCCGCGCGCCAAGCCGATACCACACAGTTCCGCTACTTTGGCGGCATGCTGCTGCAGATGGGCGGAGAGCTGGGCTTTCACGGCTACAACCATCAGCCTCTGGCACTCTGGGACACCGACTATGGCACGCTGTACGACTACAAGACGTGGAAGAACAAGGAGACGCTCGTCGCATCGCTCAACGAACTTATCGCGCTTCAGGACGAGGTCCTGCCCAATGCTCATGGCTCGGTTTACGTGCCGCCGTCGAATATCCTTTCGGCCCGCGCGCGCAAGCTTATCGGTACCGATGCTCCGCGAATTAAGACCATTGCCAGTACGTATTTTGAGGATGGCACCGACCTGCCGTACGTGCAGGAGTTTGGCGTGGCGAGCGATGGCATTGTGGAGCAGCCACGTATTGTTTCGGGCGGCATGGTCGACGATTCCTATATGCGTCTGGCAGCCGTGTCCGAACTCAACATGCACTACGTGAGCACGCACTTTATGCACCCGGACGACCTTTTGGACCCCGATCGCGGAGCCAAGGAGGGCTGGGAGGTCTACAAGGGTGGCCTGACCGACTACCTGGAGTGGCTTACCAAATCCGCGCCCGATCTGCGTCGCCAGACCGGCTCGGAATGCTCGGGCGCCATCCGGCGCTTTTCGTCGGTGACGGTGGGCGTGGATACCAGCGCGGATGCCTGGACGCTCAGCCTGGGCAATTTCCACGACGAGGCGTGGCTCATGTTCCGCGCCAACAATGGCGAGCCGGGTGCAGTCACGGGTGGCGAACTGACGCACCTTACGGGCAATCTGTATCTGCTCAAGGCAAATGATAAGACCGTGACGATCGAGCGCAAGGAGGGTGGCGACAAATGAGGATCTGCTTGGTACTCGAGGGTTGCTACCCCTATGTGCACGGCGGCGTATCTACCTGGATGCATGGCTATATCCAGGCCATGCCCGAGCACGAGTTTGTGCTGTGGGTGATCGGCGCGCATGCTGCCGACCGTGGCAAGTTTGTCTACGAGCTGCCCGGCAACGTGGTCGAGGTGCACGAGGTGTTCCTGGACGATGCCCTGCGGCTTTCGGGCGAGCAGCACGAAGCCAGTTTTGACGACCGCGAGCGCGAGGCGCTGCGCCGCCTGGTATCGCTCTCCAATCCGGACTGGGACGTGTTATTCGATATCTTCCACCGCCGTCGCGTGCATCCGCTCTCGTTTTTGCAGAGCCGCACGTTTATGGAAATCTTCCGCGACGTGTGCCTGGCCGAGTATCCCTACACGCCCTTTGCCGATGCATTCCACACCATGCGCTCTATGCTGTTGCCGGTGCTCTACCTGCTGGGCAGCGAGGTGCCGGTTGCCGATGTGTACCACGCTATCTCGACCGGCTACGGCGGCCTGCTCGCCTGCCTGGGCTCAAGCGTTCACCATGCGCCGGTGCTGCTCACCGAGCACGGCATCTATACCCGCGAGCGCGAGGAAGAGATCATTCGCGCCGACTGGGTGGTGCCGTCGTTTAAGGACCGCTGGATTCGCTTTTTCTACCTGCTTTCGGAGGAGATCTACCGCCGCGCCTTCCGCGTGACGAGTTTGTTCCATAACGCCCGCAAGACGCAGATCGATATGGGTTGCGATGCAGACAAATGTCTGGTCATCCCCAACGGCATCCAGTTCGACCGCTTTAAGGACATTCCCTTAAAGCCCGATGACGGCTGGGTGGACATTGGCGCGGTGGTGCGCCTGGCGCCCATCAAGGACGTCAAGACTATGATCTATGCGTTCTTTGAGCTGCATGAGCGCCTGCCCAAGGTGCGCCTGCACATCATGGGCGGCGTGGACGACGAGGAGTATGGCGCCGAGTGCCACGCGCTGGTCGAAACCCTGGGCGTGCGCGACCTGATCTTTACTGGCCGCGTCAACGTGGTCGAGTACATGGAAAAGCTCGACTTTACCATTTTGACGAGCATCTCCGAGGGCCAGCCGCTCAGCGTGCTGGAGTCGCTTGCAGCGCGTCGTCCCTGCGTGACGAC
>CABURG010000140.1 GCA_902493835.1 uncultured Collinsella sp.
CAACGATATGTCGGGGTACGCCGGCGACAAGTCCTCCCCTACGTTCGAGGATACCCAGCAGAACCAAGGCCTTATCCAGGTCTGGCTGATCAGGCAAGGTGATGAGGTAGTTTCGAACCTTATGCAATACAGATTTACGGACGGTGAACTCCGTTTTGAGCTTAAGGATACGATGCGTCAGCGTGATCATCGTGCGCGCGACGGCTCCCGTCTCAGTCGCAACCGTCAAACGATACCGCCCAGAGCCGGTAAGCGAGAGCGTACCGCTCACGCGCGTGAGGGCGGCAAGCGTCGACAAGTCGCAGTATTCACATTCGGGTGCGCAGCGCGCAAGCTCGTCGCGCACCTCAGCGGTAAACGACATGCAGGCCTATGCCTTCGTGTTGGCGCGCGACAGGTCGCGGTGGGAGATGCTCACATGATACTGAGCGCCTTCCAGGTAACGGGCCGTGGCCTCGGCAATGGCAACGCTGCGGTGCTGGCCGCCCGTGCAGCCGATGGCGATAGAAAGCTGCGGCTTACCCTCCGCGATATAACCGGGCATGACCGTATCGAGCAGCTGTGTCCAAGCCT
Source organism: uncultured Collinsella sp. (assembly GCA_902493835.1). Lineage (GTDB taxonomy): Bacteria > Actinomycetota > Coriobacteriia > Coriobacteriales > Coriobacteriaceae > Collinsella. The sequence continues at coordinate 574 of CABURG010000140.1, forward strand.
TCCAAAACTCCTGCGTCTTGGGATGGTCCAGAACAAAATCGGAGACCTTTTTATCGAGACCGGTCATCGTGCGCATCTCGGGATCGTAGAACGGATTGGGCAGGAAGCGGACGTCGATCATAATATCCGCTTCGACGGGCATGCCGTGCTTAAAGCCAAACGAGAACACGTGGACATCCATAAGCTGCTGGTCGGACAGCTCGGAAAATGCCATACGCAGCTTGTTGCGCAGCGCAGAGGTGCGCAGACGGCTCGTGTCGATAATCATATCGGCTCGGTCGCGCACGCCCTGCAGCTGAAGGCGCTCGCGCTGAATGGCATCGGCCGTAGTCTCCCCCGGCTTGGCAATGGGATGACGGCGGCGATTTTCGCTGTAGCGACGAATCAGCACCTCGTCAGAAGCCTCCAGGAACACGATGTCGCAGCTCATCTCGCGCTCTTCGAGAGCGGCGACCGCATCGAGCAACTCGTCAAACAGTCCCTGGCTACGCAAATCGCAGGTAACGGCGAGATGCCTGCCCACGCCCGTATTGATGCCGACGAGCTCGGCAAGCTGGGCGATGAGACGCGGAGGCAGGTTATCGATGCAAAAATAGCCCATGTCCTCGAACACGTGCATGGCCTGTGTGCGGCCTGATCCGGACATTCCGGTGATGATGACGATATCGGGGATGCGCTCCGAGCGCTCCGCCGCATCCATGGCATCTCCCTTTTGCATGTGTTGCCTCCCGAAAACAAGCGCGGGACCCAGCAACCCGGATCCCGCGCGGTCAATTGCCTATATTGAGTATACCGCCCCGAGCGGATACGAGGCCTGTCTTACGCCTCAAGCGCAGCCTTGAACCAACTCGTAATACTCGTGGGGTGCGTGATGGCGGTGCCGACGACAACGGCCCAGGCGCCAGCATCGATCGCGGCGCGAGCCTCCTCGGGCGTATGCACGCGACCCTCGCAAATGATGGGAAGGCCGGGGAATTCCTCGGTCGCCTGACGCAGGAGCGGCAGATCGGGGCCATCGGCCATGGTGCAGTCGATGGCGGCAACACCATGAGACAGCGTGGTGGACACCAGGTCGAAGCCCATGTCGACAGCACGACGAATATCCTCGATGGTGGCACAGTCGGCCATCAGGAGCACGCCCTCCTCGTGCAGCGGACGGAAAGTATCTTCGACGGTCTTGCCATCGGGACGCGGACGATCGGTGGCGTCGATCGCCACGATATCGGCACCCGCAGCAACGCAGGCGCGAGCGTGGCGCAGCGTCGGCGTGATGTAAACGCCCTCGTGCCCATCCTTCCACAGGCCGATGACGGGAACCTCACAGCGACCCTTAATGGCGGCAATGTCGGCAAGGCCCTGGCAGCGAATGGCGGCGGCGCCGCCAAGCTCGCAAGCGCGAGACATTTGAGCCATGGTCTCGGGCGTACGAAGCGGCTCGCCCATATACGCCTGAACGCTCACGACGAGCTTGCCCTTCAGGGACTGGATCAAAGGATCAACGGTCATGTTCGACTCAACCTTTCTCAAAACAGCCTTCTGAGACGCCGCACCTTGACGTTCAAACCGTCGCTCGCGTACCGAAGTACGCTTCGCTCCTCTTTCACGTCAATCTGCGGCACCTCAGAAGGCACACTTGGTAGTTATGTTTACTTCAACGAAGCAAGAAGGTGTTCGGCGGCACCGATGAGCGGAGCATCGCCCTCCAGAGAACCGATGAGGATCGGCGTGTCCTGAAGCGGATCGAGCGCCTGGCTGGCATAGCCCTCGTGCACCGAATCCTTCCACGTCTGCGAACGCCAATCGGGACCTTGGTGAATCACGCCACCCGAAAGCACGATGACCTCAGGGTCCAGGATGTTAGCGAGCGAGCCCAAGCTGGCACCCAGCGCAAAGCCGGCGTCATGGATGACCTCGGTCGCCTTTGCGTCGCCCGCACGGCACAGGTCGTTCACATCGCGACCGACCGAAGGACGGCTGGGGTCGACGCGACCAAAGCGCTCATCGTACATACGACCAATGGAAGTGCCCGAAGCAACCGACTCCAGATGGCCGGAACGCCCGCAGGCGCAGGGAATACCGGCGGCAGCCGAGCACTCGATGTGGCCCATATGGCCGGCAGCACCATGGAAACCCTGCATCACGCGGCCGTTCTCGACATATGCGCCACCGATGCCCGTACCGATGCCAAGACACAAGACGGAGAACTTGCCCTTGCCGACGCCCCAGTGGGCCTCGCCCAGAGCATGAGCCTGCACGTCGCCTACAACGGCAACGGGAAGACCGAGGTCCTCGCGCAGGCGCGGCCCCAACTGAACACCGGACCAGCCGGGCATGATCTCGTTGGCATACGCGATGGCGCCCGTCTTGGGATCGACGACGCCGGCGGCACCGATACCGACGCCAAGGACCTCGACATCGGGATTCGCCTCGAGAGCAGCCTTGATGGACGCCTCGATACGTTGGAAGACGGCCTCGCCGCCCTCTTGGGCCTCGGTGGGAACCTCGGCCTCAAAAACAGGATGGGGCACACTACCGTCAGCCGGGTACTCCATGATGGCAGTCGCGATCTTAGTTCCGCCGATATCGACAGAGCAGACGTACTTGTTCTCCATGTCGCTCTCCTTAGGAGATAAAAAACAACTACAGGAAATGAAGGCGGTGTTATCGCCGCAACCCAGTAAAGGTTTCCCAGGTGCCCGAGGTTGGGGTGAAAGTGGTCGGGCGTTGACCTAATGGGTCACGCCCGACCACTTGAGCCCCAAGATCGGGTGCCTGGGGAAGCTTTACAGGAGACCGTTGTCCTGGAGGACCTTCTTAATCGCCTCGACGTTCTCGCCGGTCATGGCCTTCACCGGGCGCGGCATGGTCGGGCTGTCGAAGATACCCATGAGGTTCATAGCGGTCTTGAAGGCGCCGACGCCACCGGCATAACCCTGGACGCCCGAGGTGACATCCCAGATGTGCGAAATCTCATTGAGGCGATCCTGCTCGGCCTTGACGGTAGCCCAGTCACCAGCCTGAGCGGCCTTCCACTGACGCACGTAGCCCTCGGGCTCAACGTTGGCGAGACCCGGAACGGAACCGTCGGCGCCACCGAGGTAGGCGCCGTCGACAACAACCTCGTGACCGGTGAGGATGCTCATCGGATGGCCGTTCTTCTCGTTCTCCTGAACGAGGTAGCGGAACGAGATGTCATCACCCGAGGAATCCTTGACGCCGGCCAGAACGCCCTCGGCACCGAGCTTGGCAAGGAGCTTCCACGGGAGCTTGGTGTGGACACACACGGGGATGTCATAGGCGAAGATGGGCAGGTCGAGTTCCTCATGCAGGATGCGGAAGTGCTCCTCGACCTCGGTCATGCCCTGCAGGGCATAGAACGGGCAGGTGGCGACAAGCGCATCGGCGCCCAGCTCCTGAGCGACCTTACCGTGCTCGATCATGCGCTCGGTCTCGGTGTCGATGATGCCGACCAGAACGGGAACGCGGTGGTCGACGATACGGACGGCCTCGGAGATGATCTGACGGCGACGCTCGTCGGTGGAGAAGACGACCTCGCCCGAGGATCCCAAGAAGAACAGGCCATCGACGCCGGCGTCGATCATGCGGTTGATGCTGCGCTCAAAGGAGGCAACGTCGAGCTGGTGATCTTCGGTATCGGGAACAACGACGGGAGGGATAACGCCGGTGAATTTCTGAGTTGCCACAAGAATCTCCTTAGCTGTCTGGCGGGCGACCCTATGCCACCCACTCTTGTTGGCAGTGTCCAGGCCGTCTAGGCCAAAGAACACGAGTAGAACGTTTGGTTAAAAAAGTCGACGACTTCGTTTTCGAACGCATTAATGCGCTCGTGAGCGTATTTTGCATAGATGATATGCCTCCGGTCACACTCAAGACCGTTGAATACGGCAAACTGATCCTTGGGATCGCTCACGGTATCCATAAGCGATGTGCCCATGAGCACCGATCCGCGCACCCGAGACGACAGCGCCTCGAGGCCGCCAGGAAGCGGATTGGCAACCGCCGTGCAGGCGAG
>CABURG010000141.1 GCA_902493835.1 uncultured Collinsella sp.
TAGGCCTTGATGCCGGCAACGGGGTCGACATCGGCATCGGACGCATTGACCATGACGTCGTAGGCACGCTGGATGCGCTCCCAACGGTTGTCGCGGTCCATGGCCCAATAGCGGCCAGAAACGGTGGCGACGCGAGCGTCGCAACCGGTCTCCTCGGAGATCTTCGCCAGGAAGGCGCAGAACTCGCTCATGTAGCCGGCACCGGACTGCGGGTCAACGTCGCGGCCATCCATGAAGGCGTGGACGCGAACGGTCTTGACACCGTGCTCGGCAGCCATCTTGACCAGAGCCTCGACGTGGTTCATGTGAGAATGGACACCGCCAGGGCTCATAAGGCCCATGAGGTGGAGAGTCTTGCCGTCAGCCTTGACGTCGTCCATAGCCTTGACGAAAACCTCGTTCTTGGCGATGGAGCCGTCCTTGATGGCATTGTTGATGCGCGAAAGCTCCTGGAACACGATGCGGCCGGCACCGATATTGAGGTGGCCTACCTCGGAGTTGCCCATCTGGCCGTCGGGAAGGCCCACGTCCTCGCCCGAAGCGCCGAGCGTGGTGTGGGGGTACTTCTCGTACAGGCTATCAAGGAAGGGCGTCTTGGCAGCGGCGACGGCGTTCTCACCATCGGCTGGAGCAAGGCCGCAGCCATCCATGATAATCAGGAGTGCAGGAAGATGACGCTGTGCCATATGTCCTACTCGCCTGCCTTGACGACCATAGAGGCGAAGTCGGCAGCCTTGAGCGAAGCGCCGCCCACGAGGGCGCCGTCAACGTCGGGCTTGGCGACGAGCTCAGCGATGTTGCCAGGCTTGGCAGAGCCACCATAGAGAACGCGGATGCCGTTAGCGAGCTCCTCGCCGAACATCTCCTTGAGGGTCTCACGGATAGCGCCGCAGACCTCCTGAGCGTCCTCGGCGGTAGCGGTCTTGCCGGTGCCAATGGCCCAGATGGGCTCGTAGGCGACGACGACCTGCTTGGGGCAGGTGATCTCAAGACCAGCAAGGCCAGCCTTGACCTGGTTCACGACGTGCTCGACATAGGTGCCAGCCTCGCGGACCTCGAGGGACTCGCCGCAGCAGAAGACGGGAACAAGACCGGCGGCAACGAGAGCCTTGGCCTTCTTGTTCTGGTCCTCGTCGGTCTCGTGGAAGTAGTCACGACGCTCGGAGTGGCCAATGATGCAGTAGGTGCAGCCAGCGGACTTGAGCATGTCGCAAGAGGACTCACCGGTGAAGGCACCCTTGGCCTCCCAGTACACGTTCTGTGCACCGAGGGCGATGGGGGCAGCCTGAATGCGGTCATGAACCGTGGTGATGTCGATGGTCGGAGGGCAGACGAGCACCTCGACGCCAGCCGGAACCTCGGGCAGAGCCTGAGCCAGCTCGTCGGCGAGTTTGGCGGCCTCGGCGACGTCGTTGTTCATCTTCCAGTTACCAGCGATGAGAAGGGTGCGATTAGGCATCGAGAAGCGCCTCCACTCCGGGCAGGGCCTTACCCTCGACGAGCTCCATGGAAGCGCCACCACCGGTGGAGATCCAGCTCATCTTGTCGGCCAGGTTGAACTTGTTGACAGCCGCGACAGAGTCGCCACCGCCGATGATCGAGGTGCAGTCGGCCTCGGCGACAGCCTCGGCGATAGCCTGGGTGCCGTGAGCGAAGTTGTCGAACTCGAAGACGCCCATGGGGCCGTTCCAGAACACGGTCTTGGCGCCCTTGACGGCCTCGGCGTAAAGCTCCTCGGTCTTGGGGCCGATGTCCATACCCTCGCGGTCGTCGGGGATAGCGTCGGAAGCGACAACCTCGGGGACAGCGTCCTCGCCAAAGTGATCGGCAACGCGGTTGTCGATGGGGAGCAGGATCTTGACGCCCTTCTCCTCGGCCTTCTTGAGCATCTCACCGGCGCGCTCGACCCAGTCCTCTTCCTTGAGGGACTGACCGACGGACAGGCCCTGAGCCAGGAAGAAAGTGTAGGCCATGCCGCCACCGATGATCAGGGTATCAGCGGAGTCGATGAGGTGATCGAGAACGCCGATCTTGGAGGAAACCTTGGAACCGCCGACGATGGCGACGAAGGGGCGCTCGGGCTCGGCGAAGATGCCGGTCAGCGTGTCGACCTCCTTCTCGAGCAGGAAGCCGGCGACGGCAGGCAGGTAAGCGGCGGGGCCCACGACGGAACCCTGGGCGCGGTGAGCGGTGCCGAAGGCATCGAGAACGAAGACGTCACCATAGGAAGCGAGCTTCTTGGCGATCTCGGGATCGTTCTTCTTCTCACGCTTGTCAAAACGGACGTTCTCGAGAACGAGGACCTTGCCCGGCTCGACGGCGGCGACAGCCTCGGCGGCCTTCTCGCCATACGTGTCGGCAACAAAAGCAACGTCAAGGCCAGAGAGCTCAGCGAGCTTCTTGGCGACGGGCTCGAGGGACAGCTCGGGCTGGAAGCCGGTGCCCTCGGGACGGCCGAGGTGGCTCATGAGGATGACGCGAGCGTTGTGCTCAACGAGGTAGTTGATGGTGGGCAGGGCAGCCTTGATACGGGTGGTGTCGCCAACGACGCCATCCTTGATAGGCACGTTAAAGTCAACGCGGACGAGAACGCGCTTTCCGTCGACATCGATGTCGCGGACGGTCTTCTTGGTAAAGGCCATGTTTGCTTCTACCTTTCGTACGTGTCTGCCTCCCATTACGGCAGACGATTTCTTATAAAAAGGGCGCGACCCTAGGGTGTAAGCCCTATAAGGCCGCGCCCTTCTTTAGACGCTCAACGAGCTATTCGCTAAAAGCTAAATTAAGCAACGAACTTCTCGAAGTACTTGATGGTGCGGACCATCTGAGAGGTGTAGGAGTTCTCGTTGTCGTACCAAGAGGTGACCTGAACGAGGGTCTGGCCGTTGCCGAGGTCAGAGCACATGGTCTGAGTGGCGTCGAAGATGGAGCCGTGGGTCTCGCCGACGATGTCGCGGGAGACGATCTGGTCCTCGTTGTAGGCGAAGGTCTCGGGGATGGTCTCGGCGTAGGCCTTCATGGCAGCGTTGACCTCGTCGACGGTGACCTTCTTGTCAACGACGGCGTAGAGGTTGGTCAGCGAGCCGGTCGGCGTCGGGACGCGCTGGGCGGCACCGATGAGCTTGCCGTTGAGCTCGGGGAGAACCAGGCCGATGGCCTTGGCAGCGCCCGTGGTGTTCGGGACGATGTTCTCGGAGCAGGCGCGGGAGCGACGGAAGTTGCCCTTGCGCTGCGGGCCGTCGAGCGGCATCTGGTCGCCGGTGAAGGCGTGGATGGTGGTCATGATGCCGGACACGATGGGAGCGAAGTCGTTCAGACCCTTGGCCATCGGGGCGAGGCAGTTGGTGGTGCAGGAAGCAGCGGAGATGATGTTGTCCTCAGCGGTCAGCGTCTCATGGTTGACGTTGTACACGATGGTGGGCAGATCGCTGCCGGCCGGAGCGGAGATGACGACCTTCTTGGCGCCAGCGTTGATGTGGGCCTGAGCCTTAGCCTTGCTGGTGTATAAGCCGGTGCACTCGAGAACGACGTCGACGTCAAGGTCGCCCCAAGGCAGGTTGTTAGCGTCGGCCTCCTTGTAGATCTTGATCTCCTTGCCGTCAACGGTGATGGAATCCTCGCCAGCAACGACCTCGTGATCGCGAGCGTAGTTGCCCTGCGTGGAGTCGTACTTCAGCAGGTAAGCGAGCATATCGGGAGAGGTGAGGTCGTTGATAGCGACGATCTCGGAGCCCTCATGACCGAACATCTGACGGAAAGCCAGACGACCGATGCGACCGAAGCCGTTAATAGCAACCTTTACTGCCATTGTGTCTCCTTTCGTAAGGCCCCCGCGAGCTACAGCGCCCGCCGTTGAGGCCCACAAACTAACCACTCGCCTAATATACCTTTTTTTTGACTTGAATTTCACGAGAATGCTCGAAATTGAAAATCAAATTTACGTTAAAACGTTTTAAATACTAAAATAGCAGCTAAATCCATATATAAGTCGTTACTTCAAACTACCTGTTTGCTTCAATGAGCTTTTCAAGCCGTAAAACACGATGGTAGAGGGCTGACTTCGACAAGGGAGGGTCAGCCATCTCCCCCAAATCACGCAGCGACAGATCGGGATAGCGCTCGCGCAGGTCGCAAAAGACCGCCAAGGCATCCGGAAGCGCATCACGAAGGCCACGCTGCTCGAGCTCATCGATAAGCGCAAGCTGATGTTGGGCGGCACCGGCGCTTCTGGTCTGGTTGGCGAGCTCGGCGTTCACGCGACGGTTCACATCGTTCTTAACCAACTTGACCGCGCGCGCCTCCTCAATCTCGGCAACGCTGCGCTTGGCGCCAATCAGCTTTAATAGATGCTCGATTTCCTCGGCGCTCTTAATGTACACGGCATATGACCCCCGCCGTGCATTAACACGAGCATGGACCCCAATCTGCTCCAACAGATCGCAAAGCCCCTTGGCATATTGCTCGCCCTGCACAGCAATCTCCAAATGAAAATCGCCGCGTGGATCGGCCACGAAGCCGCCCGCGATGAGCGCGCCGCGGATATAGGCA
>CABURG010000142.1 GCA_902493835.1 uncultured Collinsella sp.
CGGAGAGGTAATGGCGACCTTCTTGCCGTAACAGGCGTTGAGCAGCGTGGACTTGCCGGCGTTGGGGCGACCGACCAGGGCCACAAAACCGCTGCGGAAACCGGGTTCCACGTCTCCAAAGCCCGCGAGGTCCTCATCCTCGTCGCACAGAGCATCGAGTTCCTCGTCGCTCATGCCCTCAAACGGATCGAACTCCTCGACCTCGTCAAACGAATCGGCACCTTCAGCCTCGTCCAGGACCTCGTCGTCCAAAACTTCATCGGTAGGCTGCATATTGTCGGACATGGGAATCCCTTTCTAAATAAAGTCGAGCGCGTGAGCAAAGACAAGCAAGCCCACAATCGCGGCGGTAATGGAAAGAACGTATACAGAGGCAGCGGCGATATCCTTCGCGCGCTTGGCCAGCGGATGCAGCTCCTGGGTCGCCAGATCCACAATCGCCTCCATGGCGGTATTGCACAGCTCGCCGTGAATCACCAGGCCGCAGCAAATGATGACCGTAGCCCACTCGGCAATATCGAGCCCCACGATGCAACCGGCAATGACGGTGCACACGCCCGCCGCGAGCATGACCTTGATATTGCGCTCGGTCTTGACGGCGGTGACGAAGCCCTCCATGGCGTATGAGAACGACTTTAAAAAGGACGGATGGTCCTTGTTCGATCCGGGAATCATAGACGGCTCCTAGTCGTGGGCGTGGTTGGTGATGGGGCCGACGTGGACGAGCTTGGGGTCCTCGCCGCGCTCAAGCGCCAAGTCGCGCAGGATGGCATCCTCGCGCGCCTCCATGACCTCGGCCTCATCGTCCTCGATGTGGTCGTAACCCAGCAGGTGCAGCATTCCGTGCACGAGCATCAGTCGGCACTCATCGGCGGGGCTGTTGCCAAAGCCGGGGGCCTGACGGGCAATAACCTGCGGGGCCAGGATAATATCGCCGAGCTCGAGCGTCTCGTCGGCGGGAATGTCCTCGTCAAAGGCCGAGTCGCATTCAAACGAGAGGACATCGGTGGTGCGGTCGATGCCGCGCCACTCGTGGTTGAGCTCGTGCATCTCGTCCTCATCGACATACGAAAGGGAAATCTCAACCTCACGCTCAACACCCTCGGCGGCAAGCACAACTCCGCAGATGTGCTCCACCTCCTGGGCATCGAGCAGCGTATCGAGCTCGGCATCGTTGCTGATCAATACACTCAACGGGACTCCTTTCGGTCACGTACGCGCTTCTCGCGCACATCATCATAAGTATCGTATGCCTCGACGATACGTCCCACCAAGGCATGGCGCACCACGTCGGCACGCTCGAGGTGCGAAAATGCGACATCATCGACACGGCCCAAAATCTTCTCGACATCCGCCAAGCCACCACGACGACCCACCAGGTCACGCTGGCTCAGGTCGCCGGTAATCACGAACTTGGAGTTGAAGCCCAGGCGCGTCAGGAACATCTTCATCTGCTCGGGCGTGGTATTTTGCGCCTCGTCGAGCACCACGAAGGCATCGCTCAACGTGCGGCCGCGCATGTAGGCAAGCGGGGCAATCTCGATCACGCCGCGCTCCATAAGCTCATCGGTGCGCTCGCGATCCATCATGTCAAAAAGGGCGTCGTAGAGCGGACGCATGTAGGGATCGATCTTTTCCTCAAGGGTACCGGGCAAAAAGCCCAGATTCTCCCCCGCCTCGACAACCGGACGCGTCAAGATCAGACGACCCACCTCGTGACGCTTGAGCGCGGCAACGGCGAGCGCCATAGCCAGATAGGTCTTACCGGTACCGGCAGGACCCAAGCCAAACGTGATGGTATGCGAGCGGATGGCATCCACATAGCGCTTTTGCCCGAGCGTCTTGGGGCGAATGACGCGGCCGCGATACGAAAGCAGCACGTCATCGCGAAGCGACGTAGTCTCGTGCTCACCGTCGCGCAAGACGGCCAGACAGCGAGAAACATCGTCGGCAGACAGCGTGCGCCCGGCGGCCGCCTCGCGAAAAGCATGCTCGAAAAAGCGCGCCACGAGTTCGACCTCATCCGGGTCACCGCTCACGGCGATGCTATCGCCACGGGCGACCACATGGGCGCGCACCAAGTTCTCGAGTGCACGAAGGACGCCGTCGCCGGCGCCCAAAACGCGCGAGGGGTCGATACCCTCGGGAACGGTAAGTCTAATCTTCGAGGCTTCCATGAACCTCCCTGCGCGCATGGACCAAGCCGGAATCATCGACTCCGATGATAGCAACATCGAGCAGGCACGGGGCTGTGAGTCCACAGGTATCGTCAAGACGGGCATGATGGAACGAGCCGAGCGTCAGGTTGTCACCATACTCGAGCACGGCACGCTCGACCGTGCCCACGCGACGACGAGCGTCGGCAATAGCGAGCTCCTGTGCCGCGGCCCGCATACGGCGGCTGCGCTCGGCCATAACCTCGGGCGGCACCTGGTCGGGCATGTCAGCCGCAAGGGTACCGGGACGCTTGCTGTAACGGAACACGTGCATGCGCGAAAAGCCCACACGGCGGCACAGCGCCAGCGACTCCTCGAACTCCTCGTCCGTCTCACCGGGAAAACCGACGATGACATCGCACGAAAGGGACACCTGGGGCAAGTTGGCGCGAATCATGCGCACCGTCTCCTCGAAGGCCTCGGCGCTATAGGGACGGCCCATACGATGCAGCGTCCTGGTGCAGCCGGACTGCACGGGCAGGTGTAAAAACGGGGCGATGCGCTTCGGATAGCGGGCCATGACCTTAAGCAGGGACTCGGAGATATCCATGGGCTCGACCGAGGAAATGCGCACATGCGGAATGGACGTGCGCTCCATGATCGCCTCGAGAAGTTCATCGATCTCGACGTGCTCATCAGTCGCGCTCTTGCCATCGTAGGCGCCCAGGTTCACACCCGTCAGCACCACCTCGGGCACGCCGGCCTCCTGGGCCTCGCGAACCTGCTCGAGCACGGACTCGACCGGCACGGAGCGCTCGGGGCCGCGGGCCTTCCACACAATACAATAGGTGCAACGATGGTTGCAGCCGTCCTGGATCTTCACGCCCAGACGCGAGCGACCGAGTGCGTCGACCACCTCGCCGTCGCTGCAGGCGGGAACGTTATCAGACTCAACGCCCAGCACCTCGCAGACGCGTTCGGCGACATCGATCTTGGACGGCTCGGCAATCACGCGGTCCGAAAGCTCCAGCAGCTCCTCGGGGTGCAGATTGACTACGCATCCGGTCACGACCACATAGGGCTCGTTTGGATAGGCCAGCGCATGGCGAACGGCCTTACGGGTCTTGGCCTCGGCCTCGCCCGTAACGGCACAGGTGTTAATGACGATCAGCTCAGCATCCTGAGGCTCCACCATCGCAAAGCCCAGGCGCATGAGATCGGCAGTGATACGGTCGGACTCAACCCGGTTGACGCGGCAGCCGAGGTTGACGACAGAGATATGAGGTGCGAGCACGCGGGCTCCTTAATCGAGGATGTCGTCGAGAGCGCTCTTGATGCGATCGGTCACGGATTTCTTACCGGATGCGACGTCATCGCCCATCTCGTCGGCAAAGGCGCGAAGCAGCTCGCGCTGCTTGTTGGAGAGATTGGTGGGGACGACCACGCGCATCTGCACGATCAGACGACCGCGCGAACCGCCACCGCCGATACGCGGCATGCCGTAATTGTTGACGCTCACGGTGTCACCGTACTGTGTGCCGGCGGGGACGCACACCTTGACGACCTCATCGGGCATAATGCCTTCGACCTCGATCTCGCAACCGAGCGCGGCCTGCGCAATCGAGATATCGCTCACCAAGTACAGATCATCGCCATTACGCTTAAAACGCTCGTGGTCGGCGACACGCACGTTGACGATCAGGTCGCCCGATGGCTCGCCGCGAAGGCCGGCCTCGCCAAAGCCGCTCACGCGCAGCTGGCGACCGGTCGAAACGCCGGCGGGAATATCGATGTCGATCTTTTCGTGCGAAGGCGTGCGACCCTGACCGTCGCAGGTCTCGCAGGGATGGTCGATGACCGTGCCCTCGCCGTGGCAGTCGGGGCAAGGCGAAGAGGACTGAACTTGGCCCAGGAACGAGCGCTGGACCGTCGTGACATAGCCCGTACCGTGGCAGCGGCTGCACTGCTTTTCCTGTGCGCCCTCGGCCCTACCGGTGCCGTTGCAATCCTCGCAGGGAGCAAGGCGGTCATAGCTGATCGTCTTTTTGCAACCGAGCGCCGCCTCCTCAAGGGTCACCGAAAGGGAGATGGCCATATCGCGGCCGCGACGACGCTCACGGCGATTTCGGGCGCCACCGCCGGCACCGCCGCCAAAGAACGACGAGAAGAGGTCGTCCATGCCCATGCCGCCAAAGATATCGTTAATGTCGACGTAGCCGGAACCACCAGGGCCGTCCGCGGTGCCGTAACGGTCGTAGTTAGCACGCTTCTGCTCGTCGGAAAG
>CABURG010000143.1 GCA_902493835.1 uncultured Collinsella sp.
GAGACCTCGTACGGGTCGCGACCGATGTTCTTCCGCTTGGCCAGGATGCTGTTGGGCACCGTAATGATCTGGCAACCGCAGGCCTCGGCCTGGTAAATGTTGATGAGCTCGCGCGTGGATGCCCACAGGACCTCGCAGTTGGACTTGGCGGCGGCCTTCTTGACCGACTCCGTCATAAACGGAATGGGATCGACACCGGTGTCGGCGATGCGGCCGGCAAAGAGCGAAATGATAGACGGCGTTTCCGCGTCAACGGCCTCGACCATCTCATCGACCTGCGTAGGCGTAAAGATGGTGGTGACGTTGACCTTGATGCCGTCGGCGGAAAGCTTGCGGACCAGCTCGGCGGTGGACTCGCCCTTGGTGGTCACGCATGGAATCTTGACGTAGACGTTCTCGGCCCAGGTAGCAATCTCGCGGGCCTCGACCTCCATGGTCTCGACGTCGTCGGCAAAGACCTCAAACGACACGGACACATCGGTGATGTGGGCCAGGACCTCCTTGGCAAACGCGCGGTAATCCGTCACGCCGCCCTTCTTCATAAGGGACGGGTTGGTCGTGAAACCCTGAACGTTGCCGTTCTCGTACATGTCTAGCATGCCCTCGAGGTTTGCACCGTCAGCGAACACCTTGATTGCCATCTGCCTGATTCCTTTCGTTAGCATACGGCCGATAAACTGCTAAACACTTTACCTACGTTTATCAAGGCGTGAACTGCGGTTTTTTATCTTCTCGGCGAACGGTATAAACACCTCAGTGTTTGGATTGATAAATCGATTGAGCATGCAAAAACAAAGAGTCGCAGTTTGAGCAAACGTCAGAACGCGGGATTCATTAGATGAGGCCGAAATGCTGCATCGCTGTGACGGTGCCGTCGTGTGCGACATCATCAGTCACGTAGTCGGCGAGCGCCTTGACCTCGGGCATGGCGTTGCCCATGGCCACGGCCGTCTCGACAGCGGCGAGCATACCCAGATCGTTGCCGGAATCGCCAAAGCCAAAGGTGCGCGCGTTGCCGGTGCGACCCAGGTATTCCAGCGCTCGCGCCACGCCCACGCCCTTGTCAATGCCCTTGGGGCTCAGCTCGCGATTCTGACCACCGGTGTTGCACAGCTCAAACTCGCGATCGATAAAGCCGTCATCGTTGGCTACGCGAGCCAGGTAGCTCGCGACGATGCACACCTTGCCCACGCGCAGACGGCCGTCGACGCGCATTTCCTCGGTGCTGTGCACCACAGAAGTGCCGATCAGAGACGACTGCTCAACACCCGCGGGTTCCAGGGCAAAAGTAGCCACGTTGGTCTCGAAAAAGGCCTCAATCCCTGCCGCGGCCATACGGCGCGCAAGCTCCTCGATAACGTCCTCGTCAAAGCAGTCCTCATGCACCACGCGGCCCTCGACCTCGAGCGTCGCTCCCGCCATGGCAACGACACCCGCCGGGTTCAGCGCGCGCAGGCCATCGGCAATCAGCCACAAGGGACGACCCGTGCAGATAAATGCCTTGTGCCCTGCGTCGCGCAGGCGATGAAACGCCTCGACGACCGCCTGCGAGGGGCGAACCGCCGAAAAGTCCTTGTCGGTCATGTTGTCGGGATCGAACGACGTCAGCGTGCCGTCCACGTCAAAAAAGAGCACGGCGGAATCGGGGCACGCATCAATCATATGGGTTCCTTTCGGGGGCGAGAGTAAACGAAGCATCCATCATATAATGGAGCGACGCAACCAGAGAGGTCACCCATGGAATTTTACGCAAGCTGCCCCGAGGGCTTTGAGTCCGCACTCGCCGATGAGCTTAAACGCCTCGGGCTTTCGCATGTTCGCCGGCTGAAGGGCCGCGCTACATTTGAGGGCGAGCTCGAAGAAGGCTACCGCGCCTGTCTGTGGTCGCGCCTGGCGAGCCGTGTGTTCGTGGTACTCGGGCGCTTTGAGGCGCAGGATGCCGATGAACTGTACGACAGCGTTTACGACATCGCCTGGGAGACCATCATCCGCCCCGGCGCCACCATCGCCATCACCGCCCGCGGCGTGACCGAGCAGCTGCGCAACACGCGCTTCTCGGCCCTGCGCGCCAAGGACGCATTGTGCGACCGCTTGGCCGAAACCACGGGCCGTCGCGCCGATGTCGACGCCGCCGATCCCGATGTTCACCTGCTGCTTTCGCTGCGCCAGCGCCGCGCGAGCATCAGCCTGGACCTTTCGGGCGGCCCACTGTTCAAACGCCTGCCGCCCGCTGCGACTCGTGCCGGCGAGGGCGCACACGTGTTGCGCCCCGACTACGCTGCCCTGGTGCTGGCGCAGGTCGGTTGGACCGCACTGTGCGAGCGCGAGTTGACGGCCGACGATTACGAGAACGAAGCCCTTCCCACGCTGATCGATGCCTCGTGCGCCGGCGGCGGCCTGCTGCTAGAGGCCGTGAACATTCTGACCGACCGCGCCCCAGGTGCCGCACGCGAGCGCTGGGGCTTTGAGGGCTGGCAGCTGCACGACGCCGCCCTGTGGGAGCAGTTGCTTGCCGAGGCGCACGAGCGCGAAGCGGCAGCGCGCGAGCGCCAGGCGCGCATCGTGGCCGTAGACATCGACCCCGCCGCCCGCAAGACTGCCGAGCGCATGGTCAAGTGCGCCGGCTACAAGCGTTTTGTCGACTTTTGTGCCGCCAAGCCCGCCACCCTGCTGGACCATGCGGGCGCCGTCGCCGGTGCCGCCGTGGTCGCAGACACCACCGAGACCCCGCTTTCGCTCATGCACGACGCCATGACGCTGGTCGGCGAGCTGCGCCGCGCGCCCGAGCTCGCTTCGGCACCGGTCGCCGCACTCACCCGCGATGGCCTTATGGCCCGTGCGCTCCACGCCGAGCCCGCGCGCTCCATCGCCGTCATGCCCAATAACGAGGAAGCGGCTCTTGAGGCTTGGCCCTCGCTCGACCACGCCGCCGCGGCATTCAAAGCTGCGACCAGCGCAGATGCCGAGGAGCAGACCGCAGACGCTCAAGACGAAGCCGCTGCTTCCGCCATGCCCGAGCCTGCCGCCATGCTCGACCTGGGCGACGGCAAGCCGTTGCCCGTGCTCATCCCCGAGTCGGAGCAGTTCGCCAACCGCTTGCGCAAGAACGCCCGTCTGCGTCGAAAGTGGGCAAAGCGCGAGGGCGTGAGCTGCTACCGCGTCTACGATGCCGACCTACCCGACTACTCCGCCGCCATCGACCTGTACGAGGGCTGCCCGCAGACGCCGGGCCGCTGGCTCGTCATTGCCGAATACGCCGCGCCCAAGACCATCGACCCCGCACTTGCCCAGGCCCGCATGCTCGACATCTTGGCCATCGCGCCGCGTATTCTTGATGTTCCGGCCGAGCACGTGCACGCCAAGGCCCGCATGCGTTCGCGCGGCGGCTCGCAGTACGGCAAGCAGGGCGCCGGCAAGGGTGGCTCGAGCGAGCGCGCCAACATCGCGCGCCGTCGTCTGCCGCTCATCGAAGAGGGCGGCCTTACCTTTGCCGTCAACTTTGACGACTATTTGGATGTGGGCATCTTCTTGGATCACCGCGTCACCCGCAACCTGGTGCGCGAGCACGCCAAACAGGCACGCCGCTTCCTCAATCTGTTCGCCTATACCGGCACCGCCACCTGCTACGCGGCCGATGGCGGCGTCGAGGAGACCGTGACGGTCGACCTTTCCAACACCTACCTGGACTGGGCCGAGCGCAATATGCGCCAGAACGGCTTTGTTGGTCCGCAGCATCATTTTGTGCGCGACGACGTACTTGCCTGGATTCGCGACCAGCGCCAGACGCGCAACCGCTGGGACCTGATCTTTGTCGACCCGCCCACGTTTTCGAACTCGTCCAAGATGGGCCGCCGCACCTGGGATGTCCAGCGCGACCATGTTGAGCTTTTGGCCGGCGTATCGCGCCTGCTCGCGCAGGGCGGCCACGCCATCTTTAGCTGCAACCTGCGCGGCTTCCGTCCCGAAACGCGCAAGCTCGCGCGTGCGGGCGTGGTGCTACAGGACATTACGGCGCAGACCATCCCCGAGGATTTCGCGCGCAACCAGAAGGTGCACCACTGCTATATCGTGCGCCGCCTGCCCATTGAGGACGCCATGGCCGAGGTCGGCTTTAGCGCCGAGGAAATTGCCGAGCGCGTCGAGGAACTGCGTAACCCCGAGGCCCGCAAGCCCCATGCGGCAGTACCCACGCACACGCAGGCCGGCAACGGCAAGTCAAACTTTGCCGGCAAACCCTCCCCTGCCGGCAAGTCCAAAAAGAAGAAGTTCTACGCCAGCAAGCCCAAGGGCAAATAACAAAGTTGCGGTGGAATACGGACTGTTTGGGGGTGCGGACGATTTCTTGGACCGCGCCTAGGCGTATCCAAGCTTCCTGCGGTACTCCATCGGGCTCAGCCA
>CABURG010000144.1 GCA_902493835.1 uncultured Collinsella sp.
ACTCATGGGCGGCGGGGCTCGCCCGTCAAGCCCCGATCCCACACTTGCGCCTAAGCCCGCATCTGCGCCGACTCCTGCGCAGTCGCCTGTTTCGACGCCCGCGCCTACGCCCGCACCCACTTCGGCGTCCACGCCCGCTCCCCGCCCCGCAAGCGACCCGTCCGAGACGGCGGCATTTCTCGCTGCAGCGACGCAGGGCAAATCGGCCGACAGCACCGTTATGTACAGCGCCCAGCAGTTGCCTGTTCCTGCGGCACGCAAGCCTCCGGTCGCAAGGCTCGATGAGCCCGTTGCCCATCAGGTTG
Organism: uncultured Collinsella sp.; assembly: GCA_902493835.1. Classification (GTDB taxonomy): domain Bacteria; phylum Actinomycetota; class Coriobacteriia; order Coriobacteriales; family Coriobacteriaceae; genus Collinsella. The sequence goes on from CABURG010000144.1 coordinate 306, forward strand.
CCTACGATTCCTGGGCTGCAGCCGATCTGGATGAGACCTCTACCGGCATGCCGGCGCTCGACGTTCCAGTTAATCCGCTTTTTGCCGCCAACACGAGCGCCGCGGACTATGAGGGCGGTGCGGCATATTCCGATTATTCCGATGGCTATGCTGGCACCAGTCGCATCGAGACCGAGGATTATGGCACCGCACCGAGCGATTATCTCAACGATCCGTACGCTGCCACGCGTGCACCGGAATATGACCCGGAGGCCGCGTCCGCACCGGCGTACACCAAAAGCACGGGCGAAGAACGCTTCGCCGATTATTACGCCGAGGAAAAGGCACTGCGTTTCTCGGAATTTCCGCAGGCAGTCAAGATTGCCTTTCTCGCCATTGTCATTGCCCTGTTCGGCGTCATTGCGTTTGAGGGATTCCAGCTGTTCCGCGGCCCCACCCAAGCGGAGTCGGAGACCCAGCAAAAAGAGGACGATAACCAGTACCTGGACATCAACACCCTCAAGGGCGACCCCAACGACGGAGACGATGAGTAGCGAGGGTTAAGGGAGGGCCGGAAGAGCCGGCGGCACGTTACGGCTCCAAAAGCCCTGCCATAAAGATGGGCAGATACAGCACGTCACCATCGCGGTGAAGATTGCATTCCGCAAGTACCAGGGCGCGATCGATTCCGTAGCCCTTCGTTGTCAGTGCGTTATCGAGCGCCGCGTGGGACTTAAAGCTCTTGCCCGATTTGACCTCGATGGCAAGCACTTCCCCATCGAACGTCTCTTCCACAAAATCGAGCTCACCGACCTTTTTGGATGTAAAGTAGCGCAATCTAAATCCATGAGCTTTGAGCTCTTGGGCAACGAAGCCCTCAAACGCCGCCCCCATGTTCATGCCAAAGGCGTCTTCCGCCTCCCCATCAAAAACGCCTTGGGCGACCCTTTTGGAATACGACGACATGAGCATTCCGGTGTCCAAGTAAAACAGCTTAAACAGATTTCGTTGCTCACCCAATAAAAGGGGTGCCACGGGCGCCGTTACGTTATACACGGGAAGCGCAACGCCTGCCTCCGATAACCAGAGAAAATGATCTGTCACCTGCGAAAAACGTTTGACACCGTTAATCGATGACAGTTTGAATCGCTTGTTTTTGGAGCCGGCCTCACTGGGAATCAAATCATAGATATCGCGAATAACCAAGCGTAGCTCGGGCGGAGCGTACTTTGCGATGTCATCGCGATACAGGGCGTGAAGATCGCGGTGGATGTTTCGAACCTCGTCGACATTGCGCGTCGCCAAGAAGGAATTGACCGCGTCGGGCATGCCTCCCACCACAACATACTGATGGAACAGATCGAGCAAGCGGTCATACAGGTAGCCAGGGAGCTCCCCCTCATCCTTTAGACAGCCCCTGAGCATGTCAAACACGCTGGCACCAACGCCATTTGCCCAGCAAAACTCCTCAAAGTCGAGCGGGTACATCTGGACCTGCTCGACATACCCCACCGGCAGGGAATCGATGCCCTCGAGCTCCACGCCAAGGAGCGATCCGGTAAGGATGTATCGAAAGTCGCCGCGCTGGACCAGGTATTTGATAAACGTCACCACGTTGGGGCATCGCTGCACCTCGTCGATAACCACGACGGTCTTGTTCGCAACCATCGGCTGCGTCGCAGCGATAGACATGCGCATAAGCAGGTCGTCCGCACTTTTCGCCGCCAAAAACGACTCGCGCACGGACGCGTCGGCGATAAGGTCGAACGTCACGACATTTTCGAATGATTCGCTTGCAAACGCGTTGACCAGATATGACTTTCCCACCTGCCGGGCGCCCTTGACCAAAAGAGCCTTGTTAGGCGACAAGGCAAGCCAAGATTCAAACTGTGCTTTCGCTTTTCTCTGTAGCATAAGCGCACCCCTTATTACATGCTGTTTTAGCACTAGGATACACTTTTCCGTAGTTGTTAGGTGCTTATTTCGACACTTTTTCGAGATATTTAAGTGTGTATTACGACACTTTTCCGTACTTTTACACGGCTGATTTCGACACTTTTTCTGATTTAAGCCTAGCAGCAGCCGGCGAAATCAAGCGCCGTCCGCGCGTCATTTCGCACTCGGCGCTTGATTTCTGTCCGCGTGCGCTGATAGACTCCATCGTGTCTGCAAGGAGCGGGCACGTTTTATCCAGAGTCGGGGTAGAGAGTTGGCTCCACGATCCCGACGCCAACCGGCCAAGAGGCACGGTGGCCCTGCCAACATCGATGAACGGAGTCCGTATGGACAATTTCTCCGTGCGCAGCGAGCGCAATTTCCACAACCTGGCAGCCAAGCCAAAACGAATGCATCTTCTGGACAAGCCGAACGGCTATGCCTCGGCCATGGTCAAGAGCAGTCTCCCCCACCAGATGCGCTTTACCGTGCAGGCGCTCGAGAAAGAGCTCTACACCGCCGGCGACCCGCACGTACTGCAGATCAAGCTGCTTGGAGACGACTCGCGCGAGCTGTCTAGCTGGAAGCTGTTTGCCGACGGCACGTGCGTCGCAAGCGGTTCGGGTGACTTTGCCCGCGAGTGCTTCTGCGATGGGGCCGAGGTGTTTTTGGACCTATGCCGAGATGCCGTCGAGGCTGCCGAGCTGCGCCATTGGAGTCAAAGGGAGTACGAGCTGCTGAGTGCTGCGCGTGGGGTTGCTATGGCGTAAGCGAGAGATCTCAGCAGTGTCACTAACGAGCAGAATCGATTTTTGCAATCAAGTCGTTCGCCCATGCCACGGCATCATCGACAGTCGGCAAAACGTTAAGTCCTTCCGCCTGGGAGAAATACAGTGAGTCCCAGCCCACTCCCCTCGAGATCATTGGAGGCCACTCCTGCTCCGCACGATACGCAAAGAGTCTGATACAGACCTCTCGAGTTTTTAGGTAATCAATTTCCCCGTTGGAAATTGCAATCTGGAGATCTATCAGATCATGGGCTCCCTCGGAACAATGGCACCCGAGAATCCGTTCCAGCCTATAGTGAGCGAATCTTCAAGCTTCGTCATGTAATCGTTCAGTGAGGATGCCCTGGCGGTATCGAGGTCGCGCGAGAACCGCGTGGCATCCTTCCCAAAGCGAATCTTCAGGGCATTTCCACCCTTTGCGGCTCCATCGGGTAGCATTTGCCCAACAACAACGGCCGCAATGAGCCTTTTAACGCGGCCCGGTTCTTCGTCCAAATCAGCGCAGAGTCGGTCTATCGCTATGTCAAGGTTACGTCTGCTGGTTGGCTTCTTGACTTCCTTCACGACAGCTCCTTCATCAGTCTCTCATGCTCATTGGAGGTAATAAGACCCTCGGCTTGAGCGTGCTTGGTTGCCTCGATGAGGCGTTCGGTCATAACGGACCCCTTACAAGCCTCAATCGCATCGGCAACGCATTGAGAAGGGATTCCTTCATAGAACGTCGTTTTCGCATTCTCTGGAGCGGGCACTGTTTTTACCCAAGCTGGCAGTTTGCGGCGAATACGCTTTGGTGTTGCCACGGTCACGGCACGAGGATCAACAAGTGCAAGTGCGTGCATAGACAGCACTGATTCGCCCCACAGGAAACCCTCGTCACCAACAAGAGCCACTGCCTCCGCAAAGACGTCACGGGGCGTCGGAACCCATTGGGTGAGCTTGTACACCCCATGTCCTCGGCGCATCAATTTCCCAGTGGCACACCATCGGCTCAGTTCTCCAGTGGTTACGCCAATCTCGCGTGCCTGCGCAGCAGTCACGATGCCGTAGCCATCTGCCGCCAGTTCGAATATTTCATCAAAGTGTTTCATGTCAAAAGACTAACACTTTTGTATGTTTTTTGACATAGACATGGTCTTAATCAAGCATTAGAGATCTATTTAAATTCGTATAGCATTGCAATCACCCTCTCTGAATTCGAAGTCCGCGCCGACAGCATGGGGGGTGCGGACGATTTCTTGGACCGCGCCTAGGCGTATCCAAGCTTCCTGCGGTACTCCATCGGGCTCAGCCACCCGAGGGACTTCTTGATCCGCTCCTCACGATAGTACACGAGGTA
>CABURG010000145.1 GCA_902493835.1 uncultured Collinsella sp.
CGGGAAAACGAATCTCGGGGGCGACGCCGCACCAGTTAACGGCAAGTACCGTAAAGGTGACACAGATAATGGTTAGGCCGATCATCTTGGCATGGGGCGTCAGACCGAGCGAGCGCCCATGCGTAACGGAGGTCAGGTCGTCGATCAGGCCAAGCACGCCGGTCGCCAGCGTGGCGAGCAGCACGAGCACGAGCTCGGTGGTGAGCTTGCCCATCAGCAGACAGGTCAGCGAGATCGCGACGAGGATGACAACGCCACCCATGGTGGGCGTTCCCTGCTTAACCAAATGACGCTTGGGGCCGTCGGCACGAACCTGCTGGCCGATACCCTCGACCTTGAGCAGCTTGATCCACCACGGCATGAGCAGCAGCGCAATGGCAGCGGCGATGCCAAGCCCCAAAAAAGCCTGATACGTTGGATACGAGGGATTGCCGAACATGGGCTAGCACACACCTTCCACAAAGCGGTCGAGCTCAACAAAGCGGGAACCCTTGACCAGTACAACATCATGTTTTTCAAGCGCGCCGCCCATGCGGTCGAGCACCTGCTGATAATCGGAGAACACCTGGATGCGGTCCTCGTCCATACCCATCATGCGCGCGGCATCGGCCATAAGCTGGGCCAGCTCACCACCCACGCACGCCAGCATGTCGAGCTTCTTGGCGGCGGCATAGGCGCCCACGAGCTCATGCATGCGAGGAGCCTCATCGCCCATCTCGCCCATCTCGCCCAGGATCGCCATGCGAGACCCCGTGCACGAAAGCGAGCACAGCAGGTCGAGACCGGCTGCCATCGATTCGGCGCTGGCGTTATAGGAATCGTCGATGACGCGGGCACCACTCTTGGCGCGCTTGATCTCCTGGCGGTGACCGGTGATCGTGAGGCCCCTAAAGGCAGCATCGATCTGCTCGGGCGTCACGCCCAGGCGATAGGCAACCGCGGCGGCCTTAACGGCATTTGGAACGGACTGCACGCCGGGGATGGCAAGCATGGTATCGATCGTCTCACCCTGGCCAAAATCGAGCGTAAAGACCGGACGGCCCTCGTCATCAACACGAATGTCGCGGGCACGGACCTCATCATCGTCCGAGACGCCGGCCAGCATCACGTCGATACCAGCAGGCTGGGCGAACGTATCGCGAATGAACGGCGTAAAGTCGTCCTCGCCGCCCAAAACCAGCAGCGGCAAATAATCGCCGGCGGCGCACATACCCTGGACAATCTCGGCCTTAGCGCGGGCGATGTTCTCGCGGCTGCCCAAAATGCCGATGTGAGAGGTGCCGATCTTGCTCACGATGGCAAGGTTGGGATTGGCGGACTGGGACAGGCGCTCGATCTCGTGGAAATGGTTCATGCCCATCTCGAGTACCAGGACCTCGGTATCGGCCGGAGCGGAAAGCACCGTGAGCGGCATGCCGATCAGGTTATTGAAATTGCCCTTGGTGGCCCAGACACGATAGCGCTTGGCAAGCACAGCGGCGAGCACGTCCTTGGTCGTCGTCTTGCCGATGGAACCGGTAATGCCAACGACCAGGCAGCCAAGCTCCAGGCGATACGTGTGCGCCAAACGCAGCAGAAACTCCTCGGGATCATCGGTCAGCAAGATGGCACAGCCCTTGTCCTGCGCCAGCGAGACCAGCTCGGCCTCGGGCTCACGCGTCATCACGACGGCGCCGGCACCCGACTGGACGGCACGGGAAGCAAAATCATTGCCGTCGACGTTTTCACCGGGAAAGGCGACGAAAATTGTCCCTTCCTCGACCTGGCGCGAGTCGATAACGCACCCGCGGCATACCCGATCGGCTTCTCCCGTCACGGTTCGGGCCCCTGTTGCGGCCACGAGGTTGTTGACGGCGATCTCTATCATTGCAGCTCCCCTGTAAACCTAATAATGCTATCGGCGTATTGTATCCCAGCGCCGCGCATGCGTGGTGCAGGGCATGTGAACACCCCTCATATGGGACAACAAACCACGCCCCAAAGATTGTTAACCCCCTACTTCGTGTGCGGGATACCCAGCACATCGAGCGCGTTGGCCATAATTGACTGGAACGGCACCGCAGCGGCATCTGAGCCGCTCGGCGTTCCGTCGAGCGTGATATAGCACAGCACCTTGGGCGATTGTGCCGGTGCAAAGCCCATAAAGGACGACATGTAGTTCTCCTTGAGGTAACCGCCGTTCTCGTCGGCTCGTTCGGCCGTACCGGTCTTACCCGCCACGTCATAGCCGTCAACCGCGCCGCCAACGCCCGTTCCCTCGGACACGACCGTCTGCATGCACGATGTCACCTGGGATGCGGCGTCCTCCGAAATCGCGCGCTCGCCTTCGCCCCAGTCCTTCTCGTCGCCTTTGCTGGACTTATAGAAGTGCGGGGTCATCATCACGCCGCCGTTGGCGATGCCGCCCACGGCACGTGCGATCTCAATCGGCGAGACGGACAGCGCCTGTCCAAAGCTCATCGATCCCAGCGTGGCGCCGTCATACTGGTCACGCTCCTTGACGATGCCCAGGCTCTCGCCCGGAAAATCGACACCGGAGCTGTGACCTATGCCCCACTTGTCCACATAGGCGGCAAAGTCGTCCGCACCGATCTTGCGCCCCACCAGGACAAAGCCCACGTTGGACGAACGGCGCATCATCTCGCGCACATCCATGGTCATGGCATAGTCGCGCTTGTCGGCATCGGTGACGGTATCGTCACCCACCTTGATGCTCGCCGGCACCTCAAACGACGTACTCGATCGCACGACGCCCAAGTCGAAGCCGGCGCCCGCCACGAGCGTCTTAAAGACCGAGCCGGGCTCGTAGGCGTCGGTGACCAGGCGCAAGTTCATATCCTCGGTCTTGGCGTTTTCCAGATCGGTCTGGTCGTAAGTCGGATACGAGCAGGCTGCCAAGATCTCGCCTGTCGTAGGATCGGTGACCAGCGCCGAGCCGTTCTTGGCCTTAGTCTTCTCAACTGCCTCTGCCAGGGCATCCTCGGCCGCACGCTGGATATTGACGTCGAGCGTCGTCACGATATCAACGCCGTCGACCGCAGCCACCTTTTTATAGGCACCGCCCGCGATATAGCTGCCGTCCCTCGCGCGCTCGCGCACAAGAGAACCGTTCGTACCGGTCAGAAGCTTGTTGTATTGCTTTTCGAGACCCGTCAAGCCGTCGTTGTCTACATTCACTACACCCAGCACCTGCGATGCCAGATTGCCGTATGGATATACGCGCTTCATGGCCTGCTCAAAAAGCACGCCGGGCAGGTTCTTCTTCTCCAGCGCCGTAGCATCGTCTTCGTCCACCTGGCGCTTGATATACACCCAGGTGCCATCGGACTCAACGAGCTTGCGGCAGGTCTTTTTATCGATTCCAGTTGCCTTGACCAGCGCCGACACCGTCTTGTCGACATCCTCGACAAGCTGCGGGTTCACGGCGATGTTGCGACATTCGACCGACGACGCCAGCACGTTACCGTTGCGGTCGTAGATGGTGCCGCGTTTGGCATAGAGGGCCTGCGCAAGCAGGCGGCGCGCATCGGCACGCTCGCGCAGTTTATCGGCTTCGACAATTTGATAGTCGGCAAGGCGAAAGACGCCCAAGCCCAAGCCAAGCCCGATGAAGCCCATGACAGCTTTGCGGCGAGGCAGAGGCGTGCCTGTGAGCCATTCGGCCGACGAACTCTTACGCGACCTGGTGTTATGCACATGAGGGCCGCCCGAGCCGCGAAGTCGCGACGCCGGGTCATTGCCGCGGGACCGCCCGGCGTTGTAAGATTGCCGACCTGTTCCTTGATAACCAGAACGTCCCCGCGACGAGGGACGTCCAGAACCGCGGCCCCCATCGGAACCGCGGCGATAGTCATTTGTCATACTCAGCTACCGTCTTGCTACTGAGCGGTCGCGGTCGCGTTGGCGCCCGCGGCTGCATCCTGCGAAAAGTCAAGTGTAACGCTCTCGCTGGGCTCCACCATGCCATAAGCGCCCGCAAGGTCGCGAATGCGCGTGTCGGCGCCATAGACCGAATGCATGACCTCCAGGTCGGAGCTCTCATCGGTCGCCTTTTCGAGCGTGTTGGTAAGCTCGGCGTTGCTGTTGAGCACCTGGGCCGTAACGCCGGCGAGCGCCACGCGGGCGATGCCGATCGTCATGAAGATAGCCGCAATGATGCAAAACGTTTTAAGAACGCTCATGAAAACCGGGCTTACCGCCTGGTTTGCCTGACGGCCCGCGCCCGTGTAGACATCAAAGCGCGGCGTGC
>CABURG010000146.1 GCA_902493835.1 uncultured Collinsella sp.
GGATCGTAATGCCGCACGCGACCCTGCTCATCGAGCTCGATATCGACGGTAAACGCAAGACGGTCCTCGTCAGGGCGAAGCGAGCACAGGTCACAGGACAGGCGTTCGGGCAGCATGGGAAGCACGCGATCGGCCAGATACACCGATGTCGTGCGATGGCGAGCCTCAAGATCGATATGCCCGTCCCAAGCCACATAGTGTGAAACGTCGGCGATATGCACACCCAGCTTATAGCCGCCCTCGGGCGTGCGCTCCAGCGAAATGGCATCGTCAAAGTCGCGCGCGTCGACCGGGTCGATCGTGATGACAAAGCGGTCGCGCAGATCGCGGCGGAGCGGGTCCTTAAGCGCCGCGGACACATCGAGCGAAAGCCCCTCGGCCTCGTCTAGCGCGGCCTCGGGATAGCTATCGGTATAGCCGTAACGCGCCATCACATATTGAACGCCCAAATCGGGCGCGTCATCTCCGCCAATGCGGCGTTCGATCGTCACAGTGCCCGATTCCAGGCGCGTCGGGTAGGTCAAAATGCGCGCGACAACAGCATCACCCGGGTGGACACCCAGACGATCCGCCGAGGTGTCCTCGGGCAAAATGAAGAAGTCGGCCTTCAGGCGCGAATCGAGCGGCTCGATCACACCGAGCGGACCGGCGGTCTGGTACGTGCCCACCACGCTTATAGCTGCGCGCTCAACCACGCCCTCGATCACGGCGCGACGCTCGCCATGCGGGCTGTTCTTAATGCTCACGGCAACGGTATCGCCGTCCATGATCTCGCGCTTACCGCGGCCCATGACCTTGTAGTCGCCATTCTCGGTTATGACATAGGCACTGTGCTCATGGAGCTGCACGCGCCCGGTCAGGCTCGGACGGCGTTCGCTGCGCACCGGCCCGCGCTTATTGCGAGCTCCACGCTTATGCTTGTTATTGCGCCCCATGGCGCCTCCTAACTATCGATTGCCGTTTACATCCCAAGAGTCTACCCAAATGATCCCTAGGGGACAAAAAACGGGCCGCCCCAAAAGAGACGACCCGTTGGAAGGGATGAATTCCAGGCATGCCTACACGCGCAGGTAGCGGCGCATGGCGATGGCAGAACCAAAGAGACCGATAATCACGCCGACCAGAATCAACGCAGCATAGGTCACCAGGTAGTACTGCATCGGCAGGGCAAACGACATCCAGCCGATGCTCTCCTGCAGACGCGGAATCATCAGATTGCGCAGCAGCTCCAGAACGCCGATGGAAAGCAGCGAGCCCAAAATGGCCTGCAGTACGCCCTCGGTGATAAACGGGCCACGAATGAAGCCGTTGCTGGCGCCGACTAGACGCATAATCGCAATCTCACGACGACGCGCCGTGATGGACAGGCGAATCGTGTTGTTGATGAAGATGAATGCGATAAAGGTCAGAAGGCCAACGAGCACCACGGCGGCGATGCGGATGTAGTTGGTCACCTGGAACAGGCGGCCCACTTCCTCCTGGCCGTACAGCACGCTCGCGTTGACGTCGCCGTCATCCGCGATCTTCTGGAAATCGGCATCCTTCTTGAGCTTCTCTGCCGTGCTTTCGACCTTGGACGGATCGTCCATCTCAATTGCAAACGAAGCCGGCAGTGGGTTCTGGCCATCGAGCGCGCTCATGGTGGCGTCGGCGTTGCCCGACATCTTGCTCGTATACTCGGCCAGCGCGTCGTCCTTGTCCTTATAGGTCACGGACTTGACGTTATTCCACGTCTTAAGTTCGGCCTCAAAAGCCTGAACATCGGCCTGATCAGCGTCATCACTAATAAACGCGTTGATGACAACCTGATCCTCGACGGTGCCGATCACGGAGTTCAGCATCGCGGAGCCCATGATGAACAGGCCGATGATAAACAGCGAAAGGAAGATCGTGATGACGGCGCCGAGCGAGGTAGTCCAGTTACGGAAGAAGTGGCTGATTGCCTCTTTGAAGGAGTAGCCCACGTTAGTTGGTGCCATAGTTGCCGTAACCTCCCCTCTCCTGGTCGCGGATAACGTGGCCGCCCTCAAGGGCGATCACGCGACGGTGCATGCTATCGACCATCTCGCGGTCGTGCGTGGCGACGATCACGGTGGTGCCGGTGCGGTTAATACGCTCGAGCAGCTTCATGATGCCCAGCGAGATCGCCGGGTCGAGGTTACCCGTGGGCTCGTCGCAGATCAGCAGCGGCGGACGGTTGACCATAGCGCGGGCGACGGCAACGCGCTGCTGCTCGCCACCGGAAAGCTGGTCGGGTAGCGAGTCCATCTGATCGGCCAGACCGACCAGACGCAGCACCTCGGGCACCTGGCTGCGAATGACGCCCTTGGGCTTGCCGATGCACTGCAGGGCAAACGCCACGTTTTCGTAGGCGGTTTTTTGCGGCAGAAGCTTAAAGTCCTGGAACACGGCGCCAATCTGGCGGCGCAGGAACGGAACCTTGCGGTTCTTGATCTTCATGAGGTCCTGACCGGCAACCAGGATGCGACCGCTCGTCGGCTTGACGTCGCGGTTGAGCGTAGACAGCAGCGTGGTCTTACCCGAGCCGGAGTGACCGACCAGGAAGACGAACTCGCCCGGATAGATCTCGATGTTGATGTCGTCGAGTGCAGGCTTGTTGGGCTGTGCCGGATAGATCTTGGTGACATGCTCCATAAGGATGACGGGCTCGACACCGGCCTGCTTGGCCATCTTCTTGCGGCTGGCCTGCGGATCGATGGGCGCAAACACCGACGTAAAATCGGGGTTGTTGAGCGCGTTATCGAGGCTTGCGACCTCGGCGGCCTGATCGCTCTCGACCACCGGGGCAGCAGGCTGCGTGGGGTCGGGAATAGCGGCAAAGAGACCGGACTGCGCAGGCTGAGGAGCCGGCGTCGCAGGGGCCAAGGGGTCGGGAATGCCAGCCATGGTAGGCTGCGGCGTGGCGGCGCCAGCCTGAGGCTGCTCCACGCGAGCGGTCACGGCCTGAACGGGCTCAAAACCCGCCGTGCCAGAAAGCGCGACATCGCTGGTTGGATTGTAGGCAAAGGGATCGGATGCCGGCTGTGCCTGATCTGCCGGCTGAGCGGGGGCCTGAGCAACAGGCTGGCCCTCTGAATCCGGAGTGGCGAAACGACTGCCCTGGACGCCTGTCTGCGTCTTGGGGGCATCATCGCCCGCACCGGAGGTACGGAAGTGGTTACCCACTGGTGCTCCTTATCGTCGTGCGTTTAAACTACATGAGCGGTTTGTATTTTAGCAGCATTAGCTTTACTGCACATAAGAAGCATGGCGTGCTTAGGGATCCCGTCGGCCGGGTACAGGGTTACTCTCCAAATCGTCCTCGGACATGTCGGAGCCCCCGCTGCGCGCTTCGCGCGGCAGGGGCTCCTCCGTCCTGCGGAAAGATTTGGAGAGTAACCCTGTGCCCGGCCTGCGGTAACTAAGGGGTCGCTGCGTTTATCTTGAAGTGCTGCATATACAAAGTTGGAAGGGTCTGAATTGCACTTTGCCGATATATGCCCTTTTCCCTGATGGGACCGTGCTTGAGGGGCGTCTTCATAAGTTGCGGTGAAATAGGGACTGTTGAGCCTTTAAGCTGGCAAAACAGTCCTTATTTCACCGCAACTGAAACAGGGGGCTCTCCAAGAGAGCGCCCCTGCCGGGTTTCCATAGTACTGGCGAAAAAGTTTTATAGTTCTGGCGAAGCAGTCCTTGAAATCCGTCTTGCTTTAGCCCAAGAACTCCTTGGTGGTCGCCACGATGTTGGCGGCGTCCAGGCCATACTTGTGCAAGAGCTCGGCACCCGGGCCGGACTCGCCAAAGGTGTCGTTGACGCCGATCTTCTTGAGGGGCGTCGGGCACTGCTCGCACAGGACGTCGGCAACGGCGCTGCCCAGGCCACCGATTACAGAATGCTCCTCGACGGTCACGACGTGGCCGGTCTTGGTGGCGCTCTTGACGATCAGGTCGGCATCGATGGGCTTGATGGTGTGCATGTTGATGACCTCGGCGTCGATGCCCTCGGCAGCGAGCTGCTCGGCGGCCTCGAGAGCCTCGCCGACCATCAGGCCGCAGGCGATGATGGTGACGTCGGCGCCCTCGCGCATGACAATGCCCTTACCCAACTCGAAGTTGTAGGTCTCGGGGTCGTTGATAACCGGCGAGGCCAAACGAGCGAAGCGCATGTACACCGGACCGTCGCACTCGTAGGCGGCGCGCGTCACGGCGCGGGCCTCGACGTCGTCGGCAGGAA
>CABURG010000147.1 GCA_902493835.1 uncultured Collinsella sp.
AGCCATCACGCCGCACAGGTCGGAAACCTCGAGGGAATGCTGGAGCACGTTCTGACCAAACGAGGTGCGGTAGCGCAGGGCACCCAGGGTCTTAACGATCTCGGGGTGCAGATCGTGGATACCAGTATCGAAGGCGGCCTGTTCGCCAGCCTCGCGCACGCGCTGCTGAACCAAGTCGGCGGCCTTGTGATACATCTCCTCGATACGGGCAGGGTGAATGCGGCCGTCAGCAATAAGGTTCTCGAGGGCGACGCGCGCGGTCTCGCGACGGACGGGATCGAAGCTCGAAAGCACGACGGTCTCGGGCGTATCGTCGATCACGAGGTTGACGCCGGAAACCTGCTCGAAGGTGCGGATGTTGCGACCCTCGCGGCCGATGATGCGACCCTTCAGGTCGTCAGACGGAATATGCACGGAGGTAACGGTGACCTCGGCGGTGTGATCGGCGGCGCAGCGCTGAATCGCCAGGGACAGAATCTCCTGGGCGGTCTTGTGGCACTCGGCGCGAACCTGCTGCTCGGACTCGCGGATGATCGTGGCGGCCTCGTGGGTAACCTCGCCGCGAACCTTGTCGAGGAGCTCCTTGTGAGCGTCCTCACGGGTCAGGTCGGCAATACGCTCGAGCTCCGAGGTCTGCTTGGCGCAGAGCTCCTCAAGCTCGCGGGAGCGCTTCTCGACCTGGCCAGCCTGGCTGGACAGCTGGTGCTCACGCTTGTCGAGGGCATCGTTGCGTCGATCGAGGGACTCCTCGCGCTGCATCACACGGTTCTCGAGCGTACGAATCTCGTTCTTACGCTGCTTGTCCTCGGCCTCGGCAGCCTGCTTGTTCTTGATGATCTCTTCTTTAGCCTCGAGCAGAGCCTCTTTTTTGAGGGTCTCGGCCTGACGCTTTGCATCGCCGATTAGGGACTCAGCCTGTGCGTGAGCCGACTGGATCTTTTCGTCGGCCTCGTGAAGACTACCCTGCTTGGCGGTGCGCATGTAGGCAATGGCGGCGATGGCACCCAAAACGATGCCAACGAGCGCTGCGATGATAGGCATGCTCACTCCTTTTTATGGATTCGTTACACAACAAAGCGAACCGTCCTTGCGAACGGCTCGCGACATTTGAGCAATATGGGCGCAGCTTATGCGGGTCGGATACAGATAAACATATAAACAAACTCATCAAAGATGAGCACATATCACAAAGCAAATGACGGTGTTTATCGTACGTTGAACCGCAACAACTGTCAAATAAATGGACCCGGTACGGCGGCTAAAACGCGGTGAACGGCAGGCACGCAAAACACATGTGTCTAAACTGCACATTCCTCACGTTCGGCATCGAGACGCGCCTTAACGGCATCGGCGGCGATGTGGTACGAAAAGCCCTTGCCCATCAAAAACCGGACGAGCTTTTCGAATCCACGCGTCTCGGGAACACGACGCTTCGCGAGTAAAGCCGATGCGCGAGCTAAGTCGTCCTCCACGGCAAAATAATCCTCGGGGTAGCCGGGGATATCATCGAGTACGACATGACGGCGCTTGAGCTCGGTCTCAATCTTGCGCTGTCCCCAGCCACGTCGTTTGCGTTCCTCGATAAAGTACGAACAAAAGCGGTTCTCATCTAAAAAGCGATACTCAGTGGCACGCTGGACGGCGAAATCAATTGCGGGTTGGCGAAATCCGTAACGAGCCAGCTTGTCACGGACCTCACCCGTGGCATGGTCGCGGCGCGACAGCATCTCAGTCACCATGGTAAGCGCGCATTTACGCTCAATGAGCTGCACCACCTCGCGAAACTCATCCCAATCGCAGGGAAGATCGGGGCGATTTTTAAGGAACAGGCGCGCGACACGAACAGGAATCCAGATGGATCGTTCAAAACCGCCCTCGAGCTCACAGTCGATATGTGCACAAGGCTTTTTTGATGCATACCCACTCGAGAACGAGGAGGCCGCCTTCTTATCGGGAAAGACGACCGTAGCCTCGGTCACTGTATACGACATGAGGGCATCCGTTACTCATCGTCATCATCGAGCATCGCGGAGCCATCGATGGCGTAAAGCTCATCGAACTTGTCACCGGAGGGCTGGTCTTCCAGCGACTGATCGGTCAACTCGACCTCTGACGGAGCGTCGTCATCGAATTCAAGGCCGCAGGCGAGACGAACCTTATGCTCGATCTCATCAGCACAATCGGGGTGTTCGCGCAGGAAGGCCTTAGCGGCCTCGCGACCATTACCGAGCTTGTCCTCACCGTAAGCAAACCAAGAGCCCATCTTTTTGCAGATGCCACACTCAACGGCCATGTCCAGAATCGAGCCCTCCTTAGAGATGCCCGTGCCGTACATGATGTCGAACTCGGCCGAACGAAACGGTGCCGCCACCTTGTTCTTAACGACCTTGGCACGCACACGATTGCCGATGACCTCGTCCTTGAGCTTAATGCTGTCGATGCGGCGAATATCGATGCGCACCGACGAGAAGAACTTAAGGGCGCGGCCGCCCGTCGTGGTCTCGGGGTTGCCGAACATGACGCCGATCTTCTCGCGCAGCTGGTTAATGAAGATGCAGGTCGTTTTAGATTTGGCGAGTGAGCCAGCGAGCTTACGGAGCGCCTGGCTCATCAGACGGGCTTGAAGGCCGACCGTAGTATCACCGATCTCGCCCTCGATCTCGGCACGCGGAGTCAAAGCGGCGACAGAGTCGACGACGATGGCGTCGATGGCGCCAGAGCGCACGAGCATGTCGACGATCTCGAGCGCCTGCTCGCCCGTATCGGGCTGGGAAATGAGGACCTCATCAATGTCTACGCCGATACGCGCGGCATACGTGGGATCGAGCGCGTGCTCGGCATCAATAAATGCCACGACGCCGCCCATAGCCTGGGCCTCTGCCAAAATCTCGAGCGAAAGCGTTGTCTTACCGGAGGACTCGGGGCCGTAAATCTCGACGATACGGCCGCGCGGCACGCCGCCGATGCCCAGAGCGGCATCGAGGGCCAGGGCGCCCGTGGGAATGGCCTCGACCTCGAGCTCGGGACCACCGTCGCCGTACCTCATGATAGAACCCTGACCGAATTTCTTCTCGATCTCGGCCTTGGTGGTGGCGATCATCTCATCGCGCTCTTTACCCGTCGTGCGAGCATGAACGGTACGTACGGGACCTGAATTCTTGGCCATGAATAGCCCTCCTCTTAACAACCTGCATCGATAATAAACGAACGGCTGTTCGTGGTCAACCGTTCAGATAAATCATATGCAGCCGACCTTTCCAAAACCCAACCAAACGCCGACCAAACACTGACCAAAAACTTGACCGCAGGTAAACCAAACAAAGCATGACGAGGAAGAATACGCCAACTACCTGCACAAAGAGCAAATTCACCAGAGGTCCCTATCTCCACAATTAAGGGGCCCGGAGGCCCCTTAAAACACGTCTATTCCATAGAATTGAGCACGCAGACAATGCGACCCAGTGCCTCCGCGACCGCATGGGCACGAACACACGAACGATCGCCCTCATAGTGACAACGAATGGAGTCCACGACCGGCACTCCCCCATCGGCCGAGCGATACGCCCAGCCAATATAAAAAGTGCCAGCCGGATCGTCCTCGGTGCCTCCACCGGGGCCGGCATAGCCCGTCGCGCTCACGGCAATATCGCTCTGGTACAGCTCCAGCGAACCGGCAGCCATCTCGCGCGCCGTCTGATACGACACCGCGGTATAGCGGTCGAGCGTCTCTTGCTCAACGCCGAGCACGCGATGCTTAATCTCGTCGCAGTACGTCACCGCACCACCGCGCAGTACCGCCGAGGCACCGGGAATATCGGCGATCGTCGAGGCGATCATGCCCGCTGTCAGAGATTCAGCCGTCGAAACCGTCACACCACGAACGGTTGCACGCTCGACAATATCGCGTGCGAGCTCTTCATTGTGCGCGGCAATCTGCTCAAATGATTCCGTCATGCCTACCAGGACCTAGACCGAAAAGACGATCTTGCGGCAGTTCCAGAAGTACTGAGCGCCCGAGATAACGGTCAGGACAACGGCAACGGCGTACAGGAAGCGCGACACCGAGTAGATGCCGAGCGTTAGCGCCACCGGGCCAAGGTGCAAGCCGGCCATCGCAAAGACGCACAGATAACCGCAGATGGAAACCATCGTAGTCGCCGTCTTGTACTTTCCAAGCTTATCGGCCGCAACGACCACACCAGCCGCACT
>CABURG010000148.1 GCA_902493835.1 uncultured Collinsella sp.
CGCAACGCTCTATCGCTTTGGAGCCCTTGGCGCTTGCGAGCCGCACGAACAGGCAGCCTGCCCCACAACCGAGCTCGATCTCAGGCTCGGACGAACCCTGTAGCCCGCCAGCCCCTCCGCGGGCAACAATCCTATTCCACAACACAACCAACAGAAAGGAGTCCTCATGGACACCAATCATTCCCCCATCATCAGCCCCCTCACCATGCGTGAATCCGCCCGAGGCATCACGCTCACCAGCATTTACGATGAGATGCTCGCCCGTCGCGAGCTCTCCGTCATGGGAAACATCGAAACCCCGATGGCCCACGACCTATGCCAGCAGATCCGCCTGCTCGATGCCACCGACCCCAGCCGCCCCATCACCATATTTGTCGCCAGCGCCGGCGGAAGCGTGCGATCGGGTCTTGCGATCTATGACGCCATGCGCCTCGCATCGTGCCCCATCCGCACCGTCTGCCTGGAATTCGCCGCGTCCATGGGCGCCGTGATCTTTATGGGCGGCGACGATCGCCGTATGGCGCCCCATGCAGAGCTCATGATTCACGACCCGCTGATCCCCCAGGGGGCAGGCGGCTCGGCACTTGCGCTGCAGGAAACCAGCCGGCGTCTCATGCAGACCCGCAAGACCCTCACGCAAATCCTCTCGGACCGCAGCGGCCTCACGCCCAAGCGCATCCAGTCCCTCACTGCAAAAGACACCTACCTTTCGGCCGAGCGCGCCGTCGAGCTCGGCTTTGCCCACGAAATCCTCTCGACCACCAAGGAGGTCGCCCATGTCTAACCTCGCCAGCCGTCTCGCCGCATCTGAGTCCGCATCGTCCACCATCCTCGCCAAGGATCGAACGCTTTCCTGCGACACCCGCCAAACGGGACTCAACAACAATGCACTTGTGATCGGCCCCTCGGGAGCCGGCAAGACCCGAAACGTCCTCAAGCCCAACCTGCTGCAAATGAACGCAAGCTACATCGTGCTCGACACCAAAGGCACGCTCTGTCGCGAAGTGGGACCCGTGCTGGCAGCCCACGGTTACCGCGTGCAATGTCTCAACTTCGCCGACCTCAACACCGTCCCGGCCCTTGCGCCCGGCATCGAGCGCTGCGGCTACAACCCCCTGAGGCACATTCGCCGCAAGGCGGACGGCAGGCCCAACCAGCAGGACATCCTCTCGGTGGCAAAGGCCATCTGCCCCATCGAGGACAACAACCAGCCTTTTTGGGATCATGCGGCGGCAAACCTGCTGTCGTGTCTTATCGCCTACGTCACCGAACAGCTACCCGCCGACGAGCAGACGATCAGCTCGGTCATCAAGCTGATCGAGCACCTGCAGGACGGTGCCACGGGTCGATTGTTTGACGACCTGATCACGACCGACCCCCAAAGCTATGCCCTCTCGCTATGGCGGCGCTACGCCATTACGCAAAATGCCGAGCGCATGCACGCGAGCATCGTCGGCATCCTTGCCGAAAAGGTCATGTGTCTGGGATTCGACGGTGCGGCACAGCTCTATCGTGAGTGCCATCAGGTGGACTTCGCTTCCATGGGACACACCCCCTGCGCCCTGTTTGTAACCGTGAGCGATATTGACCGCAATCTCGATCCGCTGACCGGCCTCTTTATTTCGCAGGCGTTTATGGGCCTCATTCGTGAGGCCGATAGGCAGCCCGACGGCAGCCTGCCCGTGCCCGTGCGCTTTATGCTCGATGACTTCGCAAATCTGCAGATCCCCCAGATCGACAACGTGCTCTCGATTATCCGAAGCCGCAACATCTGGGCAACGCTGCTGCTGCAGTCGACCAACCAGCTCGATGCGCTCTATGGCGAGGCACGCGCACGCTCCATCATGGGCAACTGCGACACGCATCTGGTGCTGGCGTTCCAGGATCCCGAGAGTGCCCGGGTGTTTTCCGACCGCGCCGACGCGCTGCCCAGCACGCTCATGGCGACGCCGATCGATCGCTCGTGGCTCTTTGTGCGCGGCCACACTCCCGAACAGGTCGAGCGCTTTAGGCTCGAAGACCATCCGCTCTACGGGGAGCTGCCCGAGGCGCAGCGAGGCCATGCGGAGGCCGAACTCTAGACGCAGGGCCCTCGCAGCACGCGACGCTCCGGCGAAGATCCTTAAAGGCCGTGCGCCCCGGGGCCACGGCAAAGCAAAGGGGCCCGCATCCGATGGGATACGGGCCCCTGGCTATAAGGCACGATGCGTTAACAGCAGCGACTACTTGCGGTGCGCGCGATAGAACTCGATGAGCGCCTGGGTCGAAGCGTCCTGCTCGGCCTTGGCGGCGTCATCGTGGAAGGCCGGGGTGATCTGCTTGGCAAGCTGCTTGCCCAGCTCGACGCCCCACTGGTCGTAGGAGTCGATGCCCCAGACCGTGCCCTCGACAAACGTGATGTGCTCGTACAGGGCGATGAGCTCGCCGAGTGCGAACGGGGTCAACGTGTCGCCAAAGATCGAGGTCGTCGGACGGTTGCCCTCAAAGCAGCGGGCCGGGACGATCTGCTCGGGCGTGCCCTCGGCGCGCACCTCATCGGCCGTCTTACCAAAGGCGAGCGCCTTGGTCTGGGCCAGGAAGTTGCCCAGGAACAGCTCGTGCACGTCCTGGCCGCTGTCGGTCGCAAGGTTGGCGGTATTGGCGAAGGCGATGAAATCGGCCGGGACCACCACGGTGCCCTGGTGCAGCAGCTGGTAGAAGGCGTGCTGACCGTTGGTGCCGGGCTCGCCCCAGAAGATCTCACCGGTATCAGAGGTCACAGCGCTGCCGTCCCAGCGGACGTGCTTGCCGTTGGACTCCATGGTGAGCTGCTGCAGGTAGGCCGGGAAACGATGCAGGTACTGGCAGTACGGCAGCACGGCGTGGCTCTTGGAGCCGAAGAAGTTGACGTACCAGACGTTGAGCAGGCCCATCAGCGCGACGGCATTGTTCTCGAGCGGCGTGTTGCAGAAGTACTCGTCGATGGCGTGGAAGCCCTCAAGGAACTGCTGGAAGCGCTCGGGGCCGAGCACGACGATCAGCGACAGGCCCACGGCGGAGTCGACGGAGTAGCGGCCGCCGACCCAGTTCCAGAAACCAAAAGCGTTAGCGGGGTCGATGCCGAAGGCCTCGACCTTCTCGAGTGCGGTGGAAACGGCGACGAAGTGCTTGGCCACGGCCTCGGCGTTCTGCTCATCGGAGCCGTCGATGGCGCCCTGGGCCTTGAGCTGCTCGAGCATCCAGGTCTTGACCTCGCGAGCGTTGGTGAGGGTCTCGAGCGTGGTGAAGGTCTTGGAGACGATGATCACGAGCGTGGTCTCGGGATCCAAGCCCTTGAGCTTCTCGGCCTGGTCGTTGGGGTCGATGTTGGAGATGTAGCGGCAGTCGATACCGGCGTCAGCATAGGGACGCAGAGCCTCGTAAGCCATGACCGGGCCCAGATCGGAACCGCCGATGCCGATGGACACCAGGTGCTCGATCTTCTTGCCGGTAACGCCCTTCCACTCACCGGAGCGCACGCGCTCGGCGAAGGCATACATGCGGTCGAGGACCTCGTGCACGTCGGCGACGACGTCCTGGCCGTCGACGATGAGCTGACCCTTCTCGGTTGCCGGGCGGCGAAGCGCGGTGTGCAGGACGGCGCGGTCCTCGGTGGTGTTAATATGCTCGCCGGAGAACATGGCGTCGCGGCGCTCCTCGAGCTTCACCTCGCGGGCAAGATCGCACAGCAGCTTGACGGTCTCATCGGTCACCAGGTTCTTCGACAGATCGAAGTGCAGGTCACCGGCGTCAAAGCTCAGCTTGTTCACGCGCTCGGCATCGGCGGCGAACCAGGCCTTGAGGTCGATACCATCGGCCTCAAGCTTCTCCTGATGAGCCTCGAGTGCCTTCCAAGCGGCAGTCGACGTAGCATCGATAGGTGCGGCAACAGTTGCCATAGAGTCCTCCTCAGCATACGGGCGCACGCCTCCATGCGCCCGGACATTCAGATGCCACTATTCTAGCGCAGGTCAAGACTACAATCAGCGAGCGTTGCCAATCGGCCCCCAAACGGCAACCGAACAGACGATATGAGCAGGACATAAAAACATTGAGAGCCCCTGCTGCATGAAAGACCGCGGATTAGGCCGACAATGGTGAGTGTCTAATCCAACCGTGGCGGCCACGCCGCATTCATGGAAG
>CABURG010000149.1 GCA_902493835.1 uncultured Collinsella sp.
CTACTTGGGCTCGGTCGATGTCCATGCTGGCGATTAGGTTGATGTTGGTGTCTAGGAGGTTCTCTAGCACGACGTCGCCCATGCGGATGGGGGCGTTGACGACTAGGCCGCGGATGAGGTCCATGGCCTGGGTGTGGAGCGCCAGCGGGATGGCTTCGGCCGTGCGCACGGGGAGCAGGGCTTCGTCGCCGCCGGATACGGCAACGGTGGTTGTGAGCACACGCATGGGGCAGGTGAGCTCCTGATGTGCGAACTTATCACCACGCGGGCATCTGTTGCCGGTCACGGAGCGCACTTCTGCCACGACGCCGTCTGCGTCACGCTCTACCTCTACGGTCAGAAGGCACTCGGATGGGCAAGTGGTGCAGTTGAACTTCAGCGTCTCGATCGCGTTCGTGCTCATGGCTTTACGCCTCCTGAACAGGGTCAACGGACAGAACAATCTCGCTGGCACCCAGGTCGAGTGCGCGCTGAATCACCTTTGACGGCAGTGGGAAGCTTTCCATAACGCTCGGCTTAAACGCGCGGACCTTGCCCGCAAACAGCTCCTCGCCGTCGGCTAAGATCCTCACGCGGGCGGCGACGACTGGCCGGCGTACGCGGAAGTTGAGCTTGGTGAGTGCCACAGCCGTAATGCGTCCCGGCAGCGCGTAGCCCGCGATACCGGCAGGGGAGACCGTGAGCTCGCAGCCCGTGCTCGCAGCGCTCGCCCCAGCGTCGCTGCCCAACGCCCACGCCGCCGCGGCTGCACCGGCGCGCTCAGACTCGGTCGTCACGTTGTCGGCCAAGTCGTGCACGTGCAGCACGTTGCCGCAGGCAAAGATGCCCGGCACGCTTGTTTGCAGGCTCTGGTCCACCACGGCGCCGCGCGTGCGTGGGTCAAGCTCTACGCCCGTGGCAACCGAAAGCTCATTCTCGGGAATCAAGCCCACCGAAAGCAGCAGCGTGTCGCACGGAACAATGCGCTCGGTCCCCGGAATGGGCGCCAGGCGTTCGTCGACTTGGCTCACCTCGACGGCTTCCACGCGGTCGTGCCCAATCACGCGCGTCACGGTGGTGGACAGATGCAGCGGAATGCCAAAATCGTCCAGGCAATTCTTCACATTGCGGCGCAGGCCGTTGGCGTACGGCATGAGCTCGTACACGCCCTCGACGGAAATCCCCTCGAGCGTGCAGCGACGTGCCATGATAAGCCCGATGTCGCCCGAGCCCAAAATGACGGCACGCGAGCCGGGCTTGAGATTTTCGATATTGATGTATCGCTGCGCCAGGCCCGCCGTAAACACGCCGGCGGGACGGCTACCGGGAATCTTGATCTCGCTGCGCGTGCGCTCGCGGCACCCCATGGCAAGGACGATCGCGCGTCCGGTGAGCTGTAACATGCCGTTGCGACTCATGAGCGTGACGGTATGAACCGCGTTGTCTTCCGTAGGCTCGCCCGAATCAATCCCAATCACCATGCTGTCCAGGAACAGCGCAATGTCGGTCGCGCGCACCTCGTCGATAAAGCGCTGCGCGTACTCGGGACCGGTGAGCTCCTGTTTAAAGTGCGACAGGCCAAAGCCAGGGTGGATGCACTGGCGGAGGATGCCGCCCAGGTGCTGCTCGCGCTCCACGATGGCCACGCGCGCCCCTGCCTTATGCGCGGCCAGCGCGGCCGCCATGCCGGCAGGCCCGCCGCCGATAACGACCACGTCGAAGGCTTGCGTTTGCACCGCCTCGGTAGCTCCTGCTTTCGCGCGTCCGGCGCGCGAATCAAATGTCGCCATCCTAGCGCACCCCCTTCAGCGGTCCCTCAACTAGCCAAGATCCGGCATCCTCTAACAGCACCTCGCTAGGGTCGCAGCCCAGCTCGCGCGCCAGGATCGCCACCACACGGCTCTGGCAAAAGCCGCTTTGGCACCGACCCATGCCGGCACGACAGCGGCGCTTGACGCCCTCGACCGAAACCGCGCCCGGCTGGCGTCGGATTGCGGCGACGATCTCGGCCTCGGGCACCGTCTCGCAGCGGCAGACAATCTGTCCCCACGCGGGATCGGACTCGATCAGCTCCTCCTTGCGCGCCAGCGATGCGCGGTCAAAATCGTCCGGCGCGCGGCGAATTGGGTTCCAGTCCGTCCGCTCGTGCAGCTCCACGCCCGCCTCGCGCATCACAAGCTCCATGCGCTCGGCAATGGCCGGCGCGCTCGCCACACCCGGCGACTGAATGCCCGCCGCCTGGAAAAGCCCCGGCACCACGGCTGACTGTCCAATAAAGAAGTCGTTCGTTCCCTGAATGACCGGACGCCCGCCGGCAAATGCACGCACCATACGTCGCGTATCCAGATTGGGCACCAGCTTGCGCGCGCCGGTTAGCAGCGCGTTCACATCGCTTGCATAGGTCTGCGTGTCACCCGGCTCGCGCACAGCGGCCGTTGCGGTGATCACGGTGTTGCCGTGTACGGTGCCCGTCACGATAACGCCCTTCGATACCGGGGTCGGCACGGGGTAGAGCGGCATGAGCGTGCGCGGCTCCTTGTCCAGCACCACGATGTTGCCCTGACGCCAGACCATCTGGAACTCCTCGGCACCCGCCATATGCGAGATGTTCGCGGCGCCGTTGCCCGCGGCGTTGATCAGGTAGCGGCAGCGCACATTGCCAGCGGGGGTCGCCAGCGTAAAGCGCGCGGCTCCGTCATCCGAGCCGGCAACTTCTATGGCCTCCACTGGCGCAGACCGCATAAACGTCACCCCGTTGTCCACGGCGTTCTCCAGCGCGGCGATGGCAACCTCAAACGGGTCGAGAAACCCAGTCGAGGGGCACCACAACGCGCACGTTGCATCGGCACTGGCGCGCGGCTCTAATTCGTGGATGCGGTCGGGTCCGACGATCGACAGTTCGGGCACGCCGTTGGCAAGGCCGTTGCGCCGCAGCTGCTCCAGTTGCGCACGGTCCTCGTCGTTAAACCCCAACACCATCGACCCGGTGCGGCAAAACAAAAATCCGAGCTCCTGGGCCCACGTGCCATATAACTCACAACCACGAGCGTTAACCTGCGCCTTTACCGTGCCCGGTGCCGGATCGTAACCAGCATGCACCAGGCCGCCGTTAGCCTTCGAAGCTCCCAGCGCGATATCGTTCGCCGCTTCGACCACGCAAATGGACAGGTCATAGCGCGCGAGCTGCCGCGCGATGGCGCACCCGGTAATGCCTGCGCCCACAATCGCGATATCAAACGTTTCTGCCACGGTGCCTCCAAGACAAGTTGACAGGCTGTCAATAAGACTATCCTACGGGCTACACACCACCAGCGCAGCGGCAATGCGGCGAACAGCCCCACAGCACCCGCCAACGGCAGGCGAGGGGAGACCCGACAACGTCGACAACCTCGTCTGCCGACAACTACGGCAACCGTTCGTCTCGATCTGTAACAGTTAGACGAGGATTTGGGTTCTAGATGTTATAGATCGAGATTGAAGTTGGGGAGGGACTCCTGTGTCTCAATCCATAACATCTAGACCCGGATTCCACTCCCACCTGTTACAGATTGAGATGTTTGTGTCCGCGCCAGCCCCGTACCCAGCCGTAGTCCCATATAAACAAACCCCGTGGTAAACTTGACCGGACTGTTAATATTCCGAAAGGTACCCGTAATGTCCAAGTACATCTCCGAGCTCATGTCGCCGCAGCTTATGGGCGTCGTCTATGCCTTCGTTGGTTTTATCATCGCCCTGTATGTGCTGTCGGTCGTCTATGTGTTCATCGACGCTCGCCGCCGCGGCGCCAGCGCCTACGTGGCATGGGGCATCATCGCCCTCATCCCGTTTGTGGGCCTCATTGCCTACCTGGTCCTGCGTCCGCACTCCTACGCGTCCGACCGCGAGGAGCAGGAGCTGGACATGGCCCTGCGCGAGCGTCAGCTTGCCCAGTACGGCACCTGCCCGCAGTGCGGCGCGCCCATCGAGAAGGACTTCGTCGTCTGCCCGGTGTGCGATACCCAGGTTCGCAATGTGTGCCCCAGCTGCCATCGCCCGCTCGATGCGCACTGGAAGGTCTGCCCCTACTGCCGAACTCGCATCCAGTAACGCATCCATCGCCTGGCCGGCCGCAAGCCACGGGTACCGTGCGTCCCGCGCAAGCCACGCGCACCCCGCGCC